>CBFHXZ010000002.1:118250-127032 GCA_965659965.1 Coraliomargaritaceae bacterium | reverse complement strand
TTGAAGCGCACAAATGGGGTCGATTTCGGTGACTACAACCTGCGCACCCATACCCTTAAGAGCAGCGGCGCAACCTTTACCCACATCGCCGTAGCCACAAACCACGCCCACTTTACCGGCGATCATTACATCGGTGGCGCGTTTGATGCCATCGAGCAGGGACTCACGGCAACCGTAAAGGTTATCAAATTTCGCCTTGGTGACTGAGTCGTTCACGTTGATAGCGGGAACGAGCAGCTTACCGGCATTGTGCATTTCATAGAGACGGTGTACGCCCGTAGTGGTTTCCTCAGAAACACCCTTCCAATCCTCCAGCACTTCGTGCCAGCGATTCGGTTTGTCCGCGTGTACCTTCTTGAGCAAGTTCTTGATGACCGCTTCTTCCATGCTTCGGGAATCGGACTCGACCCAGTCACTGCCTTCTTCGAGTTCATAACCCTTGTGAATCAAGAGCGTGGCGTCGCCACCGTCGTCCACGATGAGCTGCGGCCCGGAACCGTCCGGCCATGTCAAAGCTTGATCCGTGCACCACCAGTATTCCTCCAGCGTTTCACCCTTCCAGGCAAAGACCGGCACCCCAAGGTGCTTGGCTACATAAGCCGCCGCGTGATCCTGCGTGGAGAAAATATTACAGGAACACCAACGTACATCTGCGCCCAATGCCTGTAGAGTCTCAATAAGCACCGCTGTTTGAATGGTCATGTGCAACGAACCCATGATGCGAACACCCTTTAGTGGTTGCTCCTCCGCGTATTTCTCACGGGTCGCCATGAGGCCGGGCATTTCATGCTGCGCGATCTCGATTTCCTTGCGACCAAAGTCGGCAAGATTGATGTCTTTGACCTTATAATCGGTCGTTGTTTTGGTGAGGGTATCGGTACTCATGATGGTTGTTGATAAATGATTAAAGCGCAGCTTTCAGTTCATCCGCCTTGGCAGTCGATTCCCAGGGAAGATTGTCCTTTGCGAAGTGTCCGTAATTGGTGGACTCACGGTAGATGGGACGCAGTAGGTCGAGCTGGCTTACGATGTCGGCGGGCTTAAAGCTGAAGACCTTTTGTGCCGCTTCGGAGATCGCGGTGTCGGAGGCGACTCCGGTGCCAAAAGTGTCCACGTGAATGCTGGTCGGATAGGGGTGACCAATGGCATAAGCCACTTCAAGTTCACAGGCTTCGGCAAGACCGGCAGCCACAATGTTCTTGGCTACCCAGCGAGTAAAGTAAGCTGCCGAGCGGTCGACTTTGGAGGGATCCTTACCGGAGAAGGCACCACCCCCGTGACGGGCATATCCGCCGTAGGTGTCCACGATGATCTTGCGACCGGTAAGGCCCGCGTCACCCTGAGGACCACCAATGACAAATTTACCAGTGGGATTAATTAAAAATTCGGTGCTATCAGTGAGCAGTTCCGCTGGAAGCGTCTTGCGAATGACCTCTTCGATACAAAATTCCTTAATAATGGCGTGATCGACATCCGCCGCGTGTTGCGTTGAAATAACGACGTTCTTGATCGCAAGCGGTTTGCCGTCGACGTATTCCAGAGCCACTTGGCTCTTTACGTCCGGGCGAAGCCAGGGGATGCATACCTCTTTGCGTTGATGCGCCATCTCGCGAAGCAGGCGGTGGGCAAACATCACGGGTGCGGGCATGAGTTCAGGCGTTTGCTTGCAGGCATAACCAAACATGATGCCTTGATCACCCGCGCCTTGTTCGGCGGTGTCCTTGCCCTCCGCTTCCCGGTCGTCCACCCCTTGCGCTATGTCGGCAGATTGGGCTGTCAAAATGTTAGAAACAAAAACCTTGTCCGCATGAAAAACATCATCGTCGTTCACGTAACCGATTTCGCGGATGGCGTTGCGAACGATTTCCTCGTAATTCAATTTGGCGTTGGTGGTGATTTCCCCCGCGAGAAAGACACAGTTGCTTTTTACCAGCGTTTCGCAGGCAACGCGGCTTTTAGGGTCCTGCTCCAAGCAAGCATCCAGGACGCTGTCCGAGATGAAATCAGATACTTTGTCGGGATGACCTTCGCCCACCGACTCGGATGAAAAGATGAAGTTTTTGCTCATTATTGCGCATAACACAACCGATCGCATTCACAATAGCAAGCTTTACATCAATATATCAGGATATTTTGATATGTTATCAAGAGCAGGCGTAAAAGGGATTCCAGCACTGTTCATGCCCCACTGTGGTCAGCGGACCATGCCCGGGGCATAGGATGGTTTCCAGCGGCAAAGCCAGCAATTGGCGGCGGTTGATTTCGAGCGCACCGGCATACTGCGCCTCGGGAACGCCCCCCTGAGAACCCGCAAAAAGCGCGTCCCCAACAAAAGCCAAAGGGCTCGCCAAGCCATGAACCCAATAACTGGTACCGCCCTTCGAATGCCCATTCGTCAAAAGCGCCTCAATCTTCAAACTGCCAAATTCAAAGCAATCACCCTCGCCCACGCCATAGGCCCCCGCAAAGGGTTCACTTCTTGGACTGTGCAAAACCGCTTCAGGAAAAGCCGCGCGCAAGGCCGGTACCGCTGCCACATGATCGCGGTGTGTATGCGTTAGAAAAATCGCCTGCAGGTCGAGGCATTCTGCCGCGATCCGTTCGAGCAATACCTCCGCATCTGTGCCGGTATCAAAAACCACCGTCACACTGCTTTGCGGGCACACGGCAAGATAGCTATTTACGGTCATCTCGTCGTAACCCGGGATCGGGAAAGGGCTATTGAAAGTATGTAAACCCGCCAGCTCAATCGGCGCAGGGGCAGACTCCCCGCGAGCCAAAGCCTCAAGCGCCGGGCCGTCGAGTTGAAGAACATCGGCGACCTTGCGAAGTGCCTCGGGTTCAAATCGCCCTCGCAAAAGAGCGGTCACTTCCGCAACCGGCAAACCCGCCGCCTCCGCCAGCTTGGATTTTCCCAAGCCCAAACCCGTCGCCGCCTTCATGAGGACGTCTTCATAATTGTCTTCAAGTGGTATCAACATGCGCTTTTGGATAAAGGAGCGGAAGGAGCAGAAGGCAAGCCAAGCCGCTCAACAAACAGAAGAAGGGAGCGAGCCCGTAGCCCAGGGGAAGAAACCCGCAAAGTAAGGCCACCAGACCCGCCAGAATCGCAAAAGGCAATTGTGTGCGGAAGTGATCCATCGGCTCCACCCCTGCGGCAATGGATGCTACAATAGTGGTATCGCTGAAAGGACTGCAATGATCGCCGAAAACCGCCCCACTGAAAACCGCCCCGATTGCCGCACCAATGTATCGCTCGCGTTCCAAATCCGGCACCTCACCCGCCATCCCAAAGACCAGCGGAATCGAAAGCGGCATAAGCACCGCCATTGTTCCCCAAGAGGTTCCCGTTGAAAACGAGATCAAGGCACCCGCCAGAAATATCAGTGCTGGCATACAGGCAAGAGGCAGGCGTTCTTCCAGCAAACCGGAGAGAAAAGCCGAGGCCCCCAATTCGGAAATCGCGGCTCCCAACATCCAAGCCGCCAAGAGAATGGCAAGTGGTCCAAGCAAATCGCGTACTCCGCCAAGAAAGACCCGGCTCACTGCTGGTCGAGCATCGTTGCCCCGACTGCCAAATAAAAGGAAGCCCGCCGCCACCAATGAAGCCAGCACACTGGACGCCACTAAAATCAAAGGCACGTACCCTTCCGCTACGGCATACGCCCCCGCAAATTTTGTCAGGCTGAAAGGCCAGCACGTTTCCACACCAATTAGGTAAGTGAGTACAGGAACCGAAAAAGCCAGCACCACAATCGGTATGATCGCCCCCAACCATGCCCCCTTTTTTGCCGGTATGGGCTGGGGCTCAATACCCACAGTTTTTCTTTCCCCACGCGCTACACGTTCCGCCTTACCCATCGGTCCGGGATTGAAACCCCGAAAGACCGAGACTAGAGCCAGCACCAGCGCGAACCAGCAATAGAAATTCATCGGCAGGGATTTAAAAAAGAGTGCGTAGGCATTCACCTCCAAGCCCAGAGCAGCGTAGCCCTCGCGAATCATCGCCAATTGAAACGCAATCCACGTTGAAACAAATGCAAGGCAGGCCACTGCGGAACCCGTGGTATCGGCAAGATAGGCGAGCTTGACCCGCGAGACCCCCGCCCCATCCGCAGCCGTTCGCAGGAGTCGCCCAATGAGCATGGTGTTCGCAAGGCCGTCAAAGAAGACCAACAAGCCCATCCCAAAAACTGTGGATTGCATCCGCCCAGCGCAGGCGCGACCCGACCCCAGCAATACCCGAACCAAAGCCTGCAAACCACCACCCGCCTCCACCAAGGCGACAAACCCGCCCAGCACCAAAGTAAAAAGCAGGGCACTCACCTTCCAGGAAGAGCTGAAAATCGGCAAAAACTGCGCACTCCATAAATAACTCAAGGCCGTGAACAAGTCACCCCCTGCCAAAAGAATCGCCCCGCTCACCGCACCCACCAACAAACCTAGAAACGCGCTTCTAAAGCACAAAACAAGACCCAACGCCACCGCAGTCGGCCACAAAGCCAACCATTCACCCTCAGCCAAAACACCCAAAACAAAACTCAACAACAGAAGGCACAAAACCAACGCCAACCGATAACCCAAGCCCGCCTTTCTTATTTTCGCATCCATCCGTGTCATTCTTGAACACCAATCCATCCCTCATGACAAACCACAAGTTCCCGCAACCGGAATGCGCTTGCCTTCACGCAGCGACCTTGCATACATCTTTGCCTTCACTTGCCCAGGTGGCGGAATTGGCAGACGCGCCGGATTCAAAATCCGGTTCCTTCGGGAGTGTGGGTTCGAGGCCCACCCTGGGTACCAGCACAAGAGCTCAGCCTTGGAACTTCGCATCAATCACGAGCGCTTCACCCGGCTTGAGGGTGTGCTTGCCACTGGTGTCGGGGTCTTCGTCGTTGCGGTATACCTGCACCTCAATGGGGCCGTCTAAATCGGCGGGAGCGGTCCACCGCCATTTGCCAATGGCTTCAAATTCCATCACGAGGCCACTGTCCCAATTAAGACCGCCGCCGCTGCCGCGCACGTAGGGTTTGTTACCAATGCCGATGAGGCTGTTTACGATACAAGCGGTCTCGTTCTTTTTGGCGCGGGTTTTTGTAGGTGAGGCAGGGACTTCGCCGGCGCCAAAAAGTGAGGGCGCGGCCTCGGGTTTGGCTTTCGACGCGGGCTTGACATCTGTGTCCGCCGCGGGCTTGAGCTCAGGCTTGGCTTCCGCGTCCTGCTTGGGCTCAGGCTTTGCCTCCAGCTTCGATTCAAGGGGCGCGGGTGCGGATGCTTTTTCCGGCGCGACGGGTTTCGGTGTCGGCTCTGGAGTGGCTTTGACTTCCGGCGCAGACTTTGGCAACACCAAGGCCTTTGGTTTCGAGGCAACGCGCGCAGGTGATTTTGCGGCCTCTGGTTCCGGCGCGGGTTTGGGTGTCTCGGTCTTGGGTTCCGCCGCGGGCGCGGGCGCGGGTTCTACTTTCGCCTCGGGGACGGGTTCCGTTTTGGGCTTTGGTAACGATTCAGGCTGCTTTTCCTCGGGTTCTGCCTTGGGTGTTTCTTTTTTGTCGGCAGTCAGTTTGGACTCGATAATGCGGTCAACCGCCTGAGCGGCTTGGTCTTGCTTCTCGTGAATGGCGCGTTTGAGGAGTTGGGGTTCGGCCTGTTTGCGGGGACGAGGCTCCGCTTTGGGCTTACTCACAGGCTTGACTGCGGGCTCTGCCTTTTTTCCGGGAGCGGGCTTTGCCTCAGACTCAGGGACCGTTTCTTTTTCCGGCTCGGGTTGGGCGCTCTTTTGAGCCATGCGCAATTTTTCGAGTCTTTGCTCGGCGGTTTTGAGTTGCTTGGCCTGTTGGTCGAGGCGGTCCTCCAATGCCTTGAGGGCGGCGGTATCAAAAGCAGCAGGGGGCTGTTCTTTAGGTGCCGCTTCCTGTGCTTGGCTGAGGCGCGTGATTTGATCCGCCATTACGGTACTGCGGGCCTCCAGTTCTTTCACGTGGCTCGCAAGAATGGCGCTGCGTTGGTCGGATACACTGGCGTTTTCCTGCTCACGGGCGAAATACTCCACGATGTAGGGCAGAACAAAAAGGGCCGCTCCGAGGGCGACGGCGAGGACGCAGGCAATCACTTGCCAATTGGTGAGTTGCCAGTTGCCAAGGATGGCAATGGCGAGGGCAGTGGCGACGAGGAGCAGGTCGCCCAGAATAAAGGGCCACTTGGGGAGCGTTAGCTCGGGGAAGTCATCGGAATGTTTTCGAAACATTGGGATGGTTTGAATTATGGCTTGGGCTGCGGGGTCTGCAATGTCTTTTCTACTTAGCGGGGACGTTCGACGAATCCAGCTTTGCGGTAAACTTTGGCAAGCATTTTATAAGCGTGTTTCTGAGCGGAAGCCGCGCCATCCCGCAGGACGGACTCGAGGTATGTCTTGTCCGCGATGAGTGCCTCATAGCGCGTACGGACGGGTTCGAGCGCGGTAATAACGACTTCGGCGACTTCTTCCTTAAGGTCGCCATAGCCTTTTCCGGTGAAATGCGCTTCGAGGTCGGCAAGGGAATCACCGCTGAGGGCGCTATGGATTTGCAGGAGGTTGCTCACGCCGGGCTTGTCCTCGGCAACGCGGATTTCGCTGCCGGAATCGGTGACCGCGCTCATGATTTTTTTGCGCAGTTGGTCGGGGGTATCGAGAATGAAAAGGGTCGCACCCTGGTTGTCGTCACTCTTGGACATTTTGCGGGTGGGATCCTGAAGCGACATGATGCGCGCGCCGGCGGGAGCGATGTAGGGCTCGGGAACGTTGAAGGTCTCGGAGTAGTGATTATTAAAACGCTGGGCGAGGTCGCGGCAGAGTTCGAGGTGTTGGCGCTGGTCGTTGCCCACAGGAACGGCGTGGGCGTTATACAGGAGGATGTCAGCCGCCATGAGGACGGGATACATCAGGAGCCCGGCATTGACGGATGCTCCCGCGCGGGCGCCCTCGTGGGCAAATTTCAAAGCGTTGGCGTCTTCTCCCTCGGCGAGGTTGAAGCCGAGCTTGGCGGCCTTTTCCTTGAACTGGGTCATGCGTTGCAATTCTCCAATCGGGGTCATACAACTGAGCAACCATGCAAGCTCGGTGTGACCGGTCACGTGGGACTGCACAAAGACCGCGCTGCGCTCGGGGTCGAGGCCGCAGGCGAGGTATTGGGCTACGCAGGAAAGGGTATTTTTGCGCAACTCCGCCGGCGTGTATTTCACGGTAATGGCGTGCTGATCGACGACGCCGAAAAAACACTCGTAGTCGTCCTGCATGGTGGCCCAGTTCTTAACCGCGCCGAGGTAATTGCCCATGGTGAGCACCCCGGTGGGTTGGGCGCAGGTCAGAATGACTTTTTTGGCGTCGCTCATTGCAAGCATTGACGTTGGCGGGGAGAAATTTGTCAACGCCACATCTCGCAGTGCTCAACCCGGAATCAGAGCAAGCAGGCACCCTCACCCGCTTGGGTGTGGATGACGGTGGCCTCACGGGCAAACTTCGCTTGATAACTGGCCGCTACGGAAGCCGCAGCTTCGGCGTCAAAATCGGCACTGGTGAACGCCATAACAGCACCGCCAAAACCACCTCCGGTGAGACGCGCACCGTAGACCTCGGGTTGCTCCGCTAGTGCTTCCACGAGCCCATCGAGGGCGGGCGTGCTGTTTTCGAAATTCACGCGGGAACTTTCGTGAGAGGCATACAGGGCGACTCCAACAGTAGAAAGGTCACCACTCTTAAGGGCGACCTCAACGGCGCGCACCCGGGCGTTTTCTCCGGTAATGTGGAGGGCGCGGCGGGTAAGGAGGTCACCGAGTTCAGCAGCCTGCGCTTTGACCTGATCGCAACTGAGATCGGAAAGGGTTTTGGCTTCGGGGAAATGCTTCTGCAGCAGGGCGAGTGCTTCATGACATTCGCGGTGGCGGTCGGCGTAGGCAGAGTCCACAAGCGCATGCTTTTCATTGGAATCAAAGATCCAGAAATGGGTTCCCTGGGGCATGGCCTCGGTGCGGTAAATTTCACTGGCACAGTCGATACTGACGAGGGCATTGCGCGCACCGAAAGCGGAGACTCCCTGGTCAAGGATGCCGCAGGGCATGCCGACAAATTCGTTTTCCGCCTGGCGACCGATACGGGCAAATCCCGCCTTGTCGCTTTCAAAACCGTAGAGGGCTGCCAACGCGTAAGCGGTCGAAAGTTCAAAGGCGGCGCTACTACTCATCCCCGCGCCACTCGGCAGGGTGCTGGTAACCGCGATTTCACAACCGACAGGCATTCCCATCCCAGAGTCCCGCAAGGCCTTGATAACCCCCAAGGGATAATTCGCCCATGAGGCACTCCCGCTGAGGGGCGTGATGTTGCCCAAATCCGCCTCAGCGGCATCCATGCCATCGCTCACGAAACGAAGCCCTTCGTCCTCACGCCGCCGCACGGCAAGGGTGATCCCCTCGGTCACTGCGGCGCCCATAACAAGCCCGCCATTGTAATCGGTATGGTTCCCGATGAATTCAATGCGCCCGGGAGCAAAGGCCATTTGCTCCGGCGCGGCGCCATATTTTTCCTGAAAAAGATTTACGGTTTTGTCTGACATAAAACTGTCTCCCTAGTTTTTCTTTGCCCAAGTGTCGCGCAGACCGACAGTGCGATTAAAGACCGGCTTCCCGGACTCCGATAATGCGCTGTCCGCGCAGAAATACCCCACACGCTCAAACTGGCAGGTCTCGCCCGGTGCGAGTTCCGCAAGGCTGGGTTCACAATAGGCAATGGTCTCCTGTAAGGAATCGG
>CBFHXZ010000002.1:0-118240 GCA_965659965.1 Coraliomargaritaceae bacterium | reverse complement strand
GACGAATTCGGTGAATTCAACCGCCTTGTCGGCCTCGGGTTTTTCCTCGGAGAACAAACGGTCAAAGAGGCGCACCGGAGCCTTGAGCGCGTGCTCCGCACTGACCCAATGAATGACGCCCTTCACTTTGCGGTCCTCGGGGTTTTTGTTCAAAGTATCCAAATCAACGCTGCAAAGCAACTTGGTCACCTTCCCGTCTGCGTCCTTCTCTACGGAATCACATTTAATAATATAGGCTCCGCGCAGGCGCACCTCCCCGCCCAGCTTGAGACGGAAGAATTTGCGGTTAGCCTCTTCGCGGAAATCTTCCTGTTCAATGAGGAGGCGTTTACCGAAGGGGATCTTCCGGGTTCCGGCATCGGGATCCTCGGGATTGTTGACACCTTCCACTTCGAGCA
Source organism: Coraliomargaritaceae bacterium (assembly GCA_965659965.1). GTDB lineage: Bacteria > Verrucomicrobiota > Verrucomicrobiia > Opitutales > Coraliomargaritaceae > UBA7445. The sequence goes on along the minus strand of CBFHXZ010000002.1, from coordinate 117,842 downwards.
CTTCACCGTCTGCCCAGTTGGTGAGCTCCACCTCGAGCGGATTCAGCACCGCCATGCGGCGGGATGCCGTGCGGTTGAGCACCTCGCGTACCGCGTGCTCCAAAAGGGCAACATCGCTGGTGGAGGGCACCTTGGTCACGCCTACGGTGGCGCAGAAATTCCGGATAGCCTCAGCGGGATAACCCCGGCGACGCATCCCGCGCAAAGTCGGCAAACGGGGGTCGTCCCAACCGCTCACATAACCACCCTCAACCAAAGTGCGCAGTTTGCGCTTACTCACCACCGTGTAGTTTAGATTCAGGCGGGCGAACTCGGTTTGCTTCGACGGAAAGATGCCCAGCTTCTCTATGAACCAATCGTACAGCGGGCGGTGATCCTCAAACTCCAGCGAGCACAGCGAGTGGGTGACGCTTTCGATGGAGTCGCTTTGGCCGTGGGTGAAGTCGTAACTGGGATAGATGCACCAGGCGTCCCCCACCCGATGATGATGCATGCGTTTGATGCGATACATTACAGGGTCGCGCATGTTCATGTTCGGGTGCGCCATGTCGATTTTCGCGCGCAGGACCTTTTCACCGTCCGCAAATTCCCCTGCCCGCATCTGTTTGAAAAGTTGGAGGCTTTCGCTGGCGGGACGGTCGCGAAAGGGACTGTCCCTACCGGCAGTCGTGATGGTGCCCCGGTATTCCCGCATGGCCTCAAAACTCAAATCGTCGACATAGGCGTCGCCGGATTCAATCAACTGGCAGGCCCAATCAAAGAGCTGTTCAAAGTAGTCGCTCGCAAAACAAACCTTCGCCCACTCAAAACCCAGCCAACGAATATCCTCCTCGATTGCCTGCACAAACTCGTCACTCTCCTTTTCGGGATTGGTGTCGTCGAAGCGCAGGTTGCACAAACCGCCAAATTCGCGGGCGATTTCAAAATTCAGGCAAATCGCCTTGGCGTGACCGATTTGCAGATAGCCGTTCGGTTCCGGCGGGAAACGCGTCTGTACCCGCCCACCATGCTTAGCGGCGGCTACGTCAGCAGCCACCATTTGGCGGATGAAATCAACAGGTTTTTCTTTGGATTCAGACATGTGCGGTAAGTGAAATACTCGGAGGCGCCCTGCGCCAGATTAAAAGAACCCGCTCTACTAGAGGCAGTTGCGAGGCCTTAGGCAATGAAAGCGCGAATACGGGCAAGGACGCGATCGCGCCCCATGACTGCCAGCAGGGGCAAGAGGTCCGGTCCGCCGGCACGCCCACTCACTGCGTAGCGCAGCGCCGGGAAGTACGCGAAAATCTTCTGTTCCTGCTTGGCGGCATGTGCCTCGAGTGCTGCATGCATGCCGTCGGCATCGAATGGATCCAGCGCTTCCAAAAGTGGCAGGATCTCCGCCAGTAAAACCTTGGGGTCGCCCTTCTTCGCAAGCTTCTCCCCCTGCTTGGCGTCCATTGCATAGGTATCGCTGAAGAAATAATCGCAGAGTTCGCCCAAGCTGTCGAGCGAGCGGGCCTTCGGTTGGCAAAGCCTGAGCACTGCCTGCAGGTAATCCTCATCTACGTCCTCCGCGACCAAGCCGGCGGCGTTCAGGCGGGGACGTGCGAGGAAGGCAAAGCTCTCAAGATTCAATTCGCGCAGGTAATCGGCATTCAGCGCGGAGAGTTTGCGTTCGTCAAAACGGGCATTGCCCTTGTTGATCCCCGGGAAATCGAACAACTCGATAATTTCATCAATATCCAGTTTCTCGCGGTCGTCCTTGGGATTCCATCCCAACAGGGCGATGTAATTGCGCACTGCTGCCGGCAGAAAACCGCGCTCCTCATAGTTATCAATCAAAGCACCGGCATCGCGTTTGCTCATCTTGCCCGGACCGGATTCTTTCAAAATCAACGGAATGTGCGCAAAAACCGGAGGCTCAACCCCGAAAGCCTTAAAGAGCTCCACGTGTTTACTGGTGTTGGAAAGGTGATCCTCCCCGCGAATGACATGGGTAATACCCATCGCGATATCGTCCACTACGTTCACAAAATGAAAAACCGGGCTGCCGTCGGCACGCACCAAAACAAAGTCCCGTTCCTCGGCGCGTTCCACTCTACCCCGCACGGCATCCTCAATCACCACCGGCGCGGCACGCACTTTCTCTACCTCCGCTTTTTTGTAATCATCGTATTCGGTGTAGCGTTCACCCTCGAGCTTAAACCAGATCGCCCCATCCTTTTCGTAGGTACGACCCGCGTCCACCAAGCGTTGGAGATATTCGTCGTAAATCGCCTGCCGTTCGCTCTGAAAATACGGCCCATAATCGCCGCCCGCCTCAGGTCCCTCGTCCCAGTCAAGCCCCAGCCAGCGCATCCCGTCGATTAGAACCCGCAGCGCCTCGTCGGTATTGCGCTCCTTATCGGTGTCCTCGATGCGCAGAATAAAGCGTCCACCGGTGTGCCGGGCGTAGAGCCAGTTGAACAACGCCGTGCGGGCGCTGCCTATGTGGAAAAAACCCGTTGGGCTGGGAGCAAATCGTACGCGAACCTCATTCATGGCAAAAGTTTGAACACAAACACGCCCCACAAGCGAGTCAATGTTGATCAACCCTGCTCTCCGCATACTTCATGCTTGCTGCAACAATTGGGCCTGGAGCTTTGCCACACTTAGACCCACGCCTCCCTTCCCTCAATATTCCGCTTTTGAAGTTTTATAATTGCATCTTTTCAACTGCATAAGTTACTATATAACTTATGTATAATATTAATATTATGCGTCATAATTAAAATATTCAGAGTTATCCCTTTTAACCTGTTTCCCAATGATTCTAACTTCCCTGCACCCCGCTGCCAAGTTCGTTGCTTGCGGCACCCTTCTCACTTGCCTGTTGGCCGTCCAAATCTTTGCCCAGGAAAACATGGATCCTGCTGAAGCAGACCCCCTGAAAAAAAAGGCTGCACCGGCAAGTGAAACCACCGTTGCGCTTCCTGAAGTTGACAACGACGAGTCCGGAACTGAGGCCGCTGCTGAGTCGGAGGACGAGATGCTCTTCCTTATGGACGACTTTGTTGTTTCAGCCGAGGACGACCAAGGCTACTACTCCGCCAACACCCTCGCCGGTACCCGTACCAACGAACTCACCAAGAACATCCCCATGACCATCTCCACCGTCAACCAGGAGCTGATCGAAGACTTTGGCATGCAGACCCTCGCCGATATGGGAAATTATGTTCCCAGCATCGAATCAGAGGGTAGCGCCTACAACAACAGCGAGATCCGCTTTCGGGGATTTTTGGCGCGCAATTCCCTCTTTGAATTCATGCCGCGTTATTCGCCGCTAGACTACTACATCGTTGAACGCGCGGATATTATTCGTGGTGCCAACAGCCTGATCTATGGGCAGGCGGACCCAGGCGGCAAGGTCAACATCATCTCGAAAGTCGCCAAACATTCGAAGAACCAAACCCGCATCGGCTTTGAAATCGGTGACCACAACTACGTCAAAAAGAATTTCGATACCAATATTGTGCTGAATGATCAGGCGGCGGTGCGCGTGATGGCGACCGACAGCTACCGGGATTTTACCCAGAATCACCGCTTCCAAGAGTATACCGGCTTAGCGCTTGAGGCGAGCTACCTCCCCACTAAAAATACGCGTCTTCGTTTTCACGTAGACGGGGGACGTGCAAAACGCTCACTCATTTCAAGCACCTTCACTATGCAGGGCGGCCCGACAGGCCTACCCCGAGGGATTGTCGCTGACCCCAAATTGGCAGATCTCATTGAAGACGATTTCCTCAACTACATCGTCGGTTACAACGACGGTACCCTCCGCGCAAACAACCCTACCCTGACCAATGACTCTAGCCCCCAAAACGGACAGGGTGGCCCGCTTGTTCCAGATTACATCACCGACCGTGACAGCCTCCGTGCTTTGTTCGATGGTATTACTCCTCAAAACACTGGCACCGCCTTCGGACCGGATGCCATTAACATAAGAGATTCAATTTTTACCCTAGGCGAAATCTCACACCGTTTCAACGACGAACTGGAGTTAAAGCTGGCGCTCGCATACGAAAATGTGGACGGCGAATCCCTTACACCCGGCGGCTCCACCAATCAAATCCAGCATTCCCTAAGCACCTCTATCAGCTACAAAGTACCCAATTTGGACTATGACAGTACCGAGTTTGGCGCGATTACCACGCAGGATATGTATGACCTCACCAATGCGCCGGAATTATCAACCACCTTCGATGCCAACAATGAAGCCACCATTCGCACCGCGATTCAAAACGGAATTGCCGATTGGCGCGCCGCGGTTCCCACCTGGCGGCAAAACCGCCTTACCTGGACCGGCGGCAGTCTCAGCGATGCCGATCTGGAAAACCTCATTTATGAAGCGTATGTGGGTGGCGGAACCACTATTGAACGCATCGGCCAAGCACATGGAGCTTTACAAAACGACCTCAAATACCTGAATCCGGACTTTGATCTAGCGGTTGATGTTTGGGCTTCAGGCAATGCCTCGCAGTCACTTGACACCTACATCTATGATGCCTTCGATGCGCTCGACGACAACGATGCCTCCAACGACAGCATTGAACGCCCCCGTAACACCCTCGGGCGTCAGGCCTGGGCTCTCGAACAATTCGTCGATCTTGAAAAGCTGAACGAAGAAATTGTCAACCGGGGTGTAGCCGGCATTACCGACATTCTGGATGCGAATGCTGTCATTGCTACTTGGATGCTCAACTACAATGGTGGGCAAATTGCCTTTGACGGAGTCGATACGAACGGCAATCAACTCTCCGACCTGAACAGCGAGCGCGAAGCACAGCGCGATGCGCTCTCGGCTGAAATCGCATCGCTTCTGGTTGCCGGTGCGGGCGGCACCAGTGCTGACCTTTGGCTAGCTCTGCGCGACGTGGAAGATCTTTTTCAATTCTATTTACATCCAGAAGACGACGTCAAATGGATGTGGGGCAACAATATCTTTCCCGCTCTCATAAGTGACTTGGGTGCACTGACAACGAATCCCACCAGTTCGAGCGGCGAGCTCAATCCCTCCCTTTATAATTCCAATAACGAAATCCTCGTGCCCTTTACTCGTTCACTTTGGCAGCGCTCTTTCAGTCGGGACGAAAATATGTCTGCACGACTGACCCTGAATTATACCCCCGAAGACTTCTTTCTTCCGGGCAAGCAACAATTCCTTTTCGGTCTCGATCTCGACAAGCGCGAGGCCACCCAACGGCGTGAGCAGCAATTCCAGGAGGGCAGCCTAGTTTATGACAATGGCGTGGTCCTAAATCGTGATTCCGCCTACAACTACACGCTCTTGAGCGAAATCCTCAGTGCGAATTTTGTGCAACGTTTCGACATGAATCAGTCAGGCTACAATCTACCCGGCGGAGCACAGAACGTCCTTGCCACCCTGCGCAATCTACCCGTTGACCCCAACAATGAAGCAGTCTTTTACGAAGTCTATTCCGCGCAAACTGAGGTGGACACCACCGGTTTATGGACGGCCCTCTCCAGTTCTTACTTCAATGGACGCTTCCGTACCCTCATTGGTGGTCGAGTCGATACCATTGATGTCGAAAGTAATTTCAAAGACTATAAGATCCGTGAACTGCCTCGTGGTTTGGACGATAACGGTGACCCGGTTCAGGCACAGCCCAACACCGCTAATACGGATGGCATCAAATACAACGATTGGAATCTGGGGCTTGGTGAACGTGAAGACGGAAGTACCGATGTTTTCTTCACCCCCTCGATTGGCGCACTCTTTTGGATTACCGACCAACTGGGTGTCTTCGGCAATTACTCCAAATCCGTAATTTCGCCCACCGGATTCCAATACGATATTTTCGGAGTGCTCACGCCACCCGAAACCGGTGAGGGACAAGAAATTGGTCTCAAGTTTGCCTCGGAAGACGGACGGATCAATGCCCAGTTGATGGCTTTCCGCATTGATAAAAAGAATGACCAGCGCTCCAACCTGAGCTGGCCGCAAATGCAGGCAGCTTTCCCTGCCAGTGACCCTGCAAATTCAGCCATCTGGGATATTGAAATCGTGCGCGATAATGATGGCGCGCCCATTTTAGATGAGAATGGCAATGCACGTACCCGCGAAAGCTTTGATCCTCTCGGGTTCCGCGTCGCAAATGAAGAAATCCGTAGTCAGGGCGTGGAGCTCGACCTCTATTTCAATCCCACAAAACAATTATCTCTCTTCATGGGTTATGCATTCCTAGACACCGAGATTTTAAAATCATCGCTTCCGATTCTCGAGGGTCTGGAATTACCCGGCACCGCCGCCCACAATATCAACGTGAGCGTGCGTTATTCCTTCCCGTCGTTCAGCAAGCTCAAAGGTTGCTTTATCGCCGTGAATCAAAAATACCGCTCCGGCGCCCTACTGGATAATTATTTTACCGATCTGGACTACGACGGCGATCAGGACTTCTTTGTTACCGATGGTAAAGATCCCAAATACTACAGTCTTCGCCTTGAAGAGCAGTTAATAACTGACCTGAGCCTGGGTTGGAGCGGGAGGCTTGGCAAAGAGCGTAATTCACCCAGCGCACGCATTCAGCTAAACATAAACAATCTCTTCAATGCCCTCGACCTTTATAGCACCGGCACCAACCGCGCCCGCTATACTGAAGAAAGATCCTACCGTATCTCCGCAAACTTTACCTTTTAATGCGACTCCATTTCCTGCTCAGCCTATTCTTTTTCTGCGCCCTTTCATTAGCAAGTGCCGCCGAAATTCTTGTGCGGTCCTGGACGCAGGATAATTACGAACGCAGCAAAAGCGAAGACGGTAAACCCTTGCAGGAAAGTTATGTATTCTACAAAGGCCAATACCACCCCGGCAGTTACTTAGACGATCCCGAGCAAGGAACAAGTTTTCAGGAAGTTACTGCCGTACTCAAAAAACACCTGACCGCCAAGAGCTACCGCCTGTCTTCAAGCCCGGCGCTCGCCGACTTTATCATCGTTGTTCACTGGGGTGAACTCACTCCAGAAGGCGATGCCTATAAGGACGGTATTGACGCGGTTCTGGATGAAGAAATGAGCGACGACCCCAACGCTTTCAACATGAGCGGTGTTTCCGAAGCCATACAGCGTTACAATGCCCAAATCATCGGCACCACCCGCATGTACGACATGCATAAATACTCCCTCGCCCGCCAAATCCTCGAGCAGGCAGTTAAGGAAGATCGTTATTTTATTAATGTTATCGCATTTGATCGCCAAGCAATAATCGAGCGCGCCAAGGAAGAACCTCTGCCAGAACCCAAGTGGACAACCCAATTGAGTGTCCCAAGTAGCCGAAAGCTAGCAGACAAAGACGCGTTTCATATACTGGCCAAGACCGGCAGCTCATACTTTGGAGAAAACGTCAAAGACCTCAATTTTATGCGTGAAGGTGAGAAACGCGGCGTCGTTAAAGTCGGCGAACTCGAATTCATCGAGTCCATCCCTGTCGAAGATTAAGAATCTTCAAACTACAAAAAAAGGGAGCCCCTTTTCAGGGACTCCCAGTCTTTAACTACGAGTAGCGAACTCGAAATTTATTTTCTGGAGAGCACGCCCATGATGAGGACGAGGGTCACCAGGCTGGCAAGGCTTGCGCCGCTGCCGATAAAGCTGTCAACCAAAGTAGTCAGGTTACTGATGACATCGAGGTTACCAGCGGTACCAAAGACCACCTGCACGACAACGAGCAGGCCGATAGCCGCGATGAGAATATCGGAGAGGTTACCGATAAGGGATTTCAGTTTGTTGGATATATCTTCCATAGTAGTAGTTGGTTATGGTTAGTTTTGCTTATGTTTTCTGTGTTCCACTAAGCGCGTTTGCGAAGCAGAGCGAAGATAAGGATGATGGCGACGAGGCCAATAAAACCGTTTTCACCGCCAATGGCGGCCACGATTGAGGACAAGTTTCCGACCACGCTGGCACCAAATATAGCGCCTTGGCCGAAGACAATTTCAGCAATGATTCCGAGTGCGATCAGGCCAATTCCGAGTTCGGATATGCCCTTAATCACATCAGTCAGTTGTGAGGTTATTTTTTCCATTTATCTCCTTTGTTGGGGTTAACCGACAGCATAACGCCACCATTCGAATAGGAATGTAGCACTGCCGGGAAAACAAAGCGGTTCCACGCGGAACCTAAAGCGGTGAAGCTGATGGACTCCAGAGCAACCCTGCTCTGCATCGTTCCAGTTTGCATATCGATACGCTTCACTGGAAAGCAGAGCTTATGCGTTTATATAACATTTGGAAGGAAAAATTACGCTTTTTTCACAAATGCGTCACTTAGACACCTAAAATGTAGGCTTATTTTCAATAAAAGCTAAGCGATAATCTGAGCAAATAAGCGGGTTATAGCCTGTTCAGCCCTTTTGGTAGCCAGAGAATCAAAGGAATCCGTGAAACGCCCAAATTTCGTATACAAACCTACTATATCCAGCCCAAAAGGACCCTGGACGCCTTGCTGAATAAGATACCGGCGGGTCGGGCTACGAGCGCAGTGCGTGCGCGAGCGGCAACCGCTGCGAGCTACCAGCGATTGCGACCAAAGGCAGCTCATCTGCCTTCGTTTGACCCTGTCAAACTGCGGCGAACACGCTTTTTCAGGACGAAGCGGAGGTTTGACGAAAAAGGTGGAGGCGCGGGTCGGAATCGAACCGACGATAAAGGATTTGCAGTCCTCGGCCTTACCACTTGGCTACCGCGCCTGATTTAGGTAATCCGGATTACCTAACATTAGACACGTTTAGGCATCCTCAGGGTTTTGACAAGTTCTTTCCTATATAAAGCGGGAAGGTGAGGCGCTCGTGACGCTACTTGCTAAGCATTTTCTGGTATTCCCCGGCATCAATTTCAATAACATGATGCTTGCCGCCCATGAGTGCGGGCTTGAATACAATCTTAAAGAAGTGCACGGGTTTATCGAGGGTCACTTTGCTTTTGAACTTTTTAGCTCCGTTGAATCCGGTAACGTTGGGAACGCCGAGGCTGAGCCCTACTTTTGTCTGAATGCTGTGCTTACCGGTTTCGGTATCGATGGAAACGGATTTACCATGACCGATTTTGGCGATCTGTTTACCGTCAAAGGACAATTTCACGGTTTGGGTTGCGACCATGAGATTGGTTTCACGGACGAAGTTGACGCGGCAGGGATCTGCCAGAAGGTTTGCTTGTGAAAAAAGCGCAAGCAGGAGGCACCAAAGAGCTGTTTGAATTTTTGAGAGTTTAGGAGAGTATTTCATAATAAGGATGGTTCATCCTTAGCCAGCATCACTGAATGGCAAAGAGAAAAAGATATACTTTTGGAAGTGTAAAGATTCAGGAAGCACGAAAAAGTGATTGAATAAGCATTTCGGCGATTTTATTTTTATGAATGTCTCATCATAATTATAAAAACCAGGAAGGGAAATTTATCCCTAATATGGCGCAATTACAGGAGGCGTTAGATCAGTTACCGGATCCAGAGGAATGGCCTGAAGTTAGCTATACCAGCGCGGTGATGTCGAACGGGCTGGAAAGACCGGTGCAATTCAGGAAACGAACCGTCAGTCGGGGCAGCAAGAAAACCTTCCGCTGGATTTACGAGGGCAAGGTGCTCATCCGCAAACGGGACGCGCACGAGGATTGAGAGACGGAGCTTCGCTAATTACAAAGCTTAGACGGCGACGGGCTTGAGTTTCCAGATATGCTTGGCGTATTCGCTGATGGTGCGGTCTGAGGAAAATTTACCGACGCGGGCGGTATTGAGAATCGCCATGCGTGCCCATTTCGTGGGGTCACGGTAGGCACGGTCAACGGCTTCCTGCGCCTTGATGTAGCTTTCGTAGTCGGCGAGGCAAAGATAAGGATCGCCCTCTTCGAGTAGGCTCCGACAGAGGGGCGCAAAGGCATCCTTTTCGCCGGGGGTGAAGTAGTCGGAGTGAAGCCAATCGATGACGGCCTTGAGTTCCCAGTTGGCGTTGTAACTATCGTAAGGATTATAATCGCGGGCGCGGAGGGCTTCGACCTGCTCGACGGTGTTGCCGAAAATGAAGATATTATCCTCCCCTACTTCTTCCTGGATCTCGACGTTGGCGCCGTCGAGGGTACCGATGGTAAGTGCGCCGTTGAGGGCGAGTTTCATGTTACCGGTACCGGAGGCTTCCTTGCCAGCAGTGGAGATTTGCTCGGAGAGGTCGGCGGCGGGGATGATGCGCTCCGCCATGGTGATGCGGTAATTTTGAGGGAAGATGATCTTGATCTTACCCTCGATGCGGGGGTCATTGTTGACGACCTCGGCAACTTTGTTGATGGCGCGAATGATATTTTTGGCAAGGGCGTAACCGGGGGCGGCTTTGGCGCCAAAGATAAAGACGCGCGGCTGCATGGGGTGATCCGGGTTTTGAAGGATGCGCCGGTAGAGGGTGAGGATATGCAGGAGGTTGAGGTGCTGACGCTTGTATTCGTGGAGACGCTTGATCTGGACATCGAACAGGGCGTCAGGATTAATTTCGACCCCGCAGTGTTCCAAGGCGTATTCCGCAAAGGCGACCTTGTTGGCACGCTTGACCGCCATGAATTGTTTTTGGAAGTCCGAGTCGTCCGCGTAGTCCGCGAGTTTTTGAAGTTTATCGAGATCGCGGGGCCAATCGGAACCGACTTTTTCGGACACAAGGGTACTGAGACCGGGGTTGCAGGCGAGTAACCAGCGGCGCGGCGTGATGCCGTTGGTCATATTAATGAGCTTATCCGGATAGAGGGCGTGGAAGTCCGCGAAGAGATGTTTCTTAAGGAGTTCAGTATGGAGGGCGGCGACTCCGTTGACTTTGGTGGAGCCAACCACAGAAAGGTATGCCATACGTATCATCTTGGGCTGTCCTTCCTCAACGAGCGATAGGGCTGCTTTTTTAGCGGAATCCCCGGGCCATTTTGCTTCCACTTCGTCTTCCAGGAAACGTCGGTTGATCTCGAAGATGATTTCAAGGTGTCGGGGTAGGACGCGATCCAGAAGATCGACGCTCCACTTCTCGAGCGCTTCGGGCAGGAGGGTGTGGTTGGTGTAGTTACAGCTGGCGCGGGTGATTTTCCACGCGGCATCCCATTCCATTTCGTATTGATCCATGAGAAGACGCATGAGCTCAGCAACCGTGATCGCGGGGTGGGTGTCGTTGAGCTGGATGGCGTTAAACTCCGAAAATTCCTGCCAGTCGTCATGGTTATCAAAGAAACGACGAATGATGTCCTGCAGGGAACAACTGACGAAGAAGTATTGTTGCACGAGGCGCAGTTCCTTGCCGTTCTCGGTCGCGTCATTAGGATAAAGCACTTTGGAAATCGTCTCACCGACGGCTTTCTCACGCACCGCTTCCACGTAACCTCCTGAGTTAAAAATATCGAAGTCAAATTCATGCGAGGCGCGTGAATCCCAAAGACGGAGGAAATTGACGGTGTTGCCGCCGTAACCAACGATGCCGATATCAAAGGGAACCCCTTCAACGGTTTTATAATCGACCCACTCGGGGAGGAAATTTCCGCTATCGTCCATGCGGTGCTCGGTGCGTCCATAGAGTTTGACCTCTTGCATGAAGTTGGGGCGCATCACTTCCCACGGGCAACCCTTCTCCTGCCAAACGTCTGGGTGTTCGATTTGATGCCCGTCGCGGAATTCCTGACGAAAAAGGCCGAACTCGTAATGGATGCCGTAACCGATAGCGGGCATTTCAAGGGTAGCGAGGGAATCAAGGAAGCAGGACGCCAGGCGCCCGAGGCCACCATTACCGAGACCCATATCGGCTTCTTCGGAGGCGATTGTCTCGAGGTCCTGCCCGAGTTCACCCAAGGCATCGCGGGTGGCTTCGTACAGGCCGGAGTTGTGCAGGTTGTTTATGAGCAGCCGCCCCATCAAATACTCAAGGCTCAGGTAGTAGGCACGCCGCACCTTCTTTTTGTGGTGGGTTTCCTGCGTGGTCATAAACCTGTCGAGGAGACGATCGCGTACCGCGAAACAGGTAGCCGTCCACCATTCCTGCGGGGTGGCGTTTTCGGCATGTCGCGCGAGGGTAAAACGCAGGTGGTTCAGGATAGAAACTTTGAGTGACCCCGTATCAGAATCGATTTGAAATTTAAAGCCGTTGCGCGGGCTTTTCGTCGCTTTTGCCTTGGCGGCAGGAGCCTTTTTAGTGGTGGTTTTCTTTGGCATGAAAGGTTTTCTATTTGTTACGAACTATTACAGACACAAGTACTATAGATTAGATTAAGTCGGCACTGTTTAAAAGATTAAAGCATATTAAAAGCCAGTTCTTGCTCAACAGTCACGCAAAAGCCCCGCAAGACCTAGCTGCGTTCATAACAGGGCAAAAGCGCTGCGTCTTTCATGCCGTGTATGATCTTCTTGTCGGCCGGGCACAAGGTGGCCAGCACCCCATGTAAGTCAGCGGCCTGACGTTTTTCATCCACAAAATAATAAGGGCAAAGGCGAACGCGGCCGTTCATCGTCTGTACCGTGCCATCGGAGGCATAAACGGGGTGGCTCACCCGCTTGGGTTTCTCGTAATGCTGCAGGACGTGAAGCGAATTTTCCGCCATGGTCACGGCCTGCCAAATAGCGTCTTCCCACTCGTGGCGGGAACAATCGCTGCCCAGAGTTACGCTGCGCGCACCCCATGCGGTCTCGTGGTAGCCGCTGATTTTAATGATGAGGTTGCGTTCTTTTTTGCCCGCCTCGATCAACTGCTGCCATTGGGAAATTGGCTTGCCCGCCACCAGCGGTGCGTCGAGAACAGCATTGGGCGGCAATTCGACGGGATCCATAACCCAGGTCATCGGAATCACCTCACTGAGGATGCGGTATGATTCCTTCGGTAAATGCTCCCTCCAGAAACCCTCAAGGTTGTGATGATGAAAAAGTGCGAGGTTCAATTTTTCCTCCTGAAAATGACGCATGGGTGGAGTGAGGCTGAGAAGGGCCGTTTGGCGGGCGGCAAGGAGGTGCTCGGCAATCGGCACATTCGCCAGGTCAAATAATTCCCAAAAACGATAGATGACATCGACCTCCTGCGGATCGCCATCAATTCCCACACAGATGGCATCCCCAAGCGGCATGACATCCTCAGGATGATAAACGTGCACCCGTCGACCCCGCTGGCGCAATTGCGAAGCAAGCCATTTCATTTCAGGTCGGTAGGTTGCGGCCTCGTCACTCACGAGAATGGCAATATAGGGAGCAGTAAGCTGTGGTGCCCGACTCGCCAGCACGCGGTAGAAGGCATCCAGCATATCTTCCGATCCGGCACCGATGAGGGCTTCGCCGTGCTTGTCGGCATAGAGGCGATTCAGGAAGGCGGTTAGCCCAATGCCACCGGGAACGGAATCGATCTCAGTCAGGGCAAAGCCCTCCTCGGTAACGATGAGGTCGGGGCGCAGGACCATGGGCTGGGTGCCGCGAACTGTCTTTGAGCGGGCATGGTGGACGAGGGCTTCCGGTTTACCGCGGTCGAGGTATTCCGCCACCCAGGGGGCGAAGAGCTCGCGGTTACGCAGGAGGTTTTTACCGCTGGCGGATCGCATATAAAGCATCTCCTGCGCACGGTAGAAATCATAACATGCCTGACCAATCTTGCGAATGGTAGTCACTTGCTTTGTGGTGAGCGCAAAAGCAGAGGGTGAATAACGCCAGGTCTTGTTTTCAAAGAGATCCTGCTCTGCGAAAGCTGCCTTGGCCTCCGCAAAGCTCAACCCCTCATAACTGTTCGCATCCTTATTCATTATTTGCATCCTGCTCGCTGGCGGATTGGCGGGAAGTCGGCCCTCCCGCACGCAGCCATGCGTGAATAAATGGGTCCAACTCTCCGTCCATAACAGCCTGTACATTTCCTGTTTCCGCACCGGTGCGCAAATCCTTTACGAGCTGATAAGGCTGAAAAACGTAGGAACGGATTTGATTCCCCCAAGCGATCTCTCCCTTTTCGCCGTAGAATTTTTCCTGTTCGCTACGTTTCTCATCTTCTATTTTTTCAAGCAGGCGGGATTTCAGGGTGCGCATTGCAGTGGCCTTGTTCTTGATCTGGGAACGCTCATTCTGGCAGGTCACCACGATATTGGTGGGCAAGTGGGTAAGACGCACAGCGGACTCGGTACGGTTGACGTGCTGTCCACCCTTCCCGCTCGCGCGGTATACATCGGTGCGGATGTCGGCTTCATTGATCTCGATATCGACATCGTCCTCGACCTCCGCCACGATATCGACCGAACAGAAGGAGGTGTGGCGGCGGGCGTTGGAATCAAAGGGGCTGATGCGCACAAGGCGGTGCACTCCCCGCTCTGCTTTGGCGTAACCAAAAGCATGCGGCCCGGCGATACGGATGGTAGCGGAAGAGATCCCGGCCTCTTCACCGGGCATAATATCAAGGGTCTCGACTTCAAAACCCGCGCGCTCACCCCAGCGTGAATACATGCGCAAGAGCATATCCGCCCAGTCGCAACTCTCGGTGCCTCCTGCTCCGGCATGAATGGTAAGGAGGGCGTTGGAGGCGTCCCGCGAACCGGTGAGGAAGGAGGATAATTCAAGGGCGTCGATTCTAGGAAGGAGTGCGTTCACGGTAGTGACGATTTCCGGAAGATACTCCGCACTTTCCTCGGCTTCCGACTCATCGACTAATTCAAGCATGGCTTGGAGATCGGCGACCTCATTCCGGAACTCGTGAACCGGATTCACGAGTGCTTTGAGGCGGTTGGCCTCGGAGATAACTTTTTGCGCGGCGGTCTGGTCATCCCAAAAGCCCGGCTCCGCCATCTTCGCCTCCTGTTGATTAATGGCACTCAGCTTGGTATCGCCGTCAAAGATACCTCCATATATGACCCGTGCGGCGCACGATATCTTCGATTTGTCCCCGAACTTCCGGTGTTAGCAGATCCATTCATGTAAGCTCATATTAGCAGGCACGGCTGATAAAGCAAAAAGTGAGAGAACAAGACCGCAAATGGTGCTTTATTCTGGAATCACCTGAATACGATAAAACTTGTTTGGTTCCTCGGATTCAATCGGAACGGTAACCTGTACTTTCTCAATGGCAGGATCAGAGGTAGGGCTGGTCACCTCATTTGGAGAGTCAATTGTAAGCCATTCCGCGTCTAGGCTATCACTCGATTGAAGTAGATAATTGAGACCCGCGGCATCGATTCGGACTCATCTTTATCGATCGGCCACCCAAAATAATAACTAATTCCTCCCAATGCCGCTATAACTAATAATAGGATAAAAATTTGTTTTTTTTGCATGTTAAGTGTGGGTTGCCAGGTTCTAGTAAATAGAACACCTGATCATGAAGGAGGACCAATGACAGCGCGACTTGAGACTTCCAGCGACAGACTTGTTCCCTGCTGGGTCTGCCCAAAATGGTACCCCAGTAAGCCAAAAACCAGAAAGAGTATGATTGTTAAGATTATGTCGTATTCCCGCATACTAGAGGGCTGTCGGTTGACTATTGATTCGTTTAATTAATTAAGTGACGCATAGTTTGCCAATAAGCCATATTAATTTCAATATAAAAATATTATGTTCATCTATTATAGGCTTATTTACTCATTTATAAAATTTTAAAATCCCATCTCAACCCTTTTTTGAATCGATTAGTCTTCTCCCAAGGCCCAGCGCAAGTAGACGGGATCCACTGCTTCGGGTCGCACCACCACCCATTCCGGTGTCTCATAGGGATGCTCAGCCCGAAGACAAGCCGCCACCGCATCCGCATTCGCCGCGGCAAACTTAACCATAAGCCGCCATTCAGACTCGCGGCAATATTCCCCCTTCCATTTGTAATGCGAGACGATCCCGCCCTCAACCTGTACACATGCCACGTGCTCTGACGCTAACAATACCTGCGCCAGCTTTTCAGCAGCCGTCTCATTTCCGACCGTTGTCCATCCTATAAATAAATCCCCGCTCATTTGACTCAATGATCCCAAGAAAATTTAACCTCCACCGGCTTATGTTCCCACACTTCAAAGGGTTCAAAAATCTTTCCAGGGTTAAGAATGCCCTTCGGATCCAATGCCCCCTTCACCGCGCGCATGGCTGCAATTTCCGCCTCGCTGTGTTGCAGTCCCATAAACGGAATCTTAGCCAACCCGATGCCGTGCTCCCCCGTGATGACCCCACCCAATTCCACAACTTTTTTCATCAATTTGCTTATCCCACGCTTCGCCCGCTTGGCCTGCGATGCATCCTCACGATTATACATGATGTGTACATGCAGGTTACCATCGCCCGCGTGCCCATAAGTCGGCGTCGGTAATCCGATCTCCTTCTTCAACGCAATCGTAAAGCGGATCAACTCCGCCTGCCGCTCAATCGGAACCACCACATCCTCATTCAATTTCGTATCGCCCAAGGAATACATCGACTGCGAACAGGTTCGCCGTACCTGCAACAGCGCCTCTGCCTGCGCCTCGCTGCCTGCCTCACGTTGACCCACCACTTTGCCCAACATGAAAGCCCGCAAAGCCGCCCGTTGCTTACGTAACTCGCCGCTCACTCCGTCCAGTTCAACCAACAAAATCGAAACCCCGGGCATATCCGGCAAGAGCGCCTTCCCTGTGTAGGCCTCCGCGCAGGCCACGCTCTGCCGGTCCAAAAATTCCAGTATTGAGGGCTCAATCCCCGCCCTCAACAAATCGCGCACCGCACGCAAAGCCCCCGCCTCACTCTTGAATGCGTACAAGCCCATCCAACGCTGTTCCGGTTTGGCAACCAAACGCAAATGCGCCTCCGTCACCACTCCCAGCGTGCCCTCCGAACCGATCCACAGATCCCGCAGATTCAAACCCGAGACATACTTCTTCAACGGCAAACCCCATTGCACCGGACTCCCATCCGCTAAAAAACCGCTCAGACCTAGCACATAATCCCGCGTCACCCCGTATTTCACGCAACGCATTCCACCCGCATTACAGGCGATATTGCCCCCGATGGTACTATATTTTTTCGAAGACGGATCCGGCGGATAAAACAAATTCACGCGTTCAGCCCGCGCCTGTAAATCCGCCGTTACCACGCCCGAGCCCACGGTTGCGATCCGCGAAACCCGGTCAATCTTCACTTTATTGAGTGCGCTCAAATCCAACGCCCAACCCCCGCGCAGCGGCACCGCCGAACCTGTCGCCGAAGAACCCGCACCCCGCGCCGTAACCGGAATCCCGTATTGATGCGCCAGTTTCAAAACCGTCCCCACTTCTGAGGCCGCCTCCACCCGCACCACCGCATCCGGCAAAAACGACAGCCGTAGATTGTCCACCGATGCCTTGAAACGCGCCTCCTGCGTAAGCGAAACCCGCCCCGGTAATTTTCGGCGCAAAGCTCCTAGGGCCCTTGCGGCTGAGGTCGATTTTTTCGATGCCATACATGCAAAATGCAAAAACCCCCGCCACTGGCAAGCCCCGCCGCAGGATCAAGGTTTTAACATTGCCCCGACCACCGCAAACGCCCACTTTCTCTCCCTTATGTTACAAGCAGGAATCGTAGGTTTACCCAACGTCGGAAAGAGCACCCTTTTCAACGCACTCACCCGTACCCGCAAAGCCGAGTCCGCCAACTATCCCTTCTGCACCATCGACCCAAACGTCGGCGTCGTGCAGGTACCCGATGCCCGCCTCGAACCCCTCCGAAAAATCGCGAAAACCGACCGCGTCATCCCCGCCGCCATCGAATTTGTCGATATCGCCGGACTCGTCGCAGGTGCCAGTAAAGGCGAAGGTCTTGGCAATAAATTCCTCGCCAATATCCGTGAGGTCGACGCCGTCGTTCACGTCGTCCGTTGCTTTGAGGACGAAGACATCATCCACAACATGGGTTCCATTGACCCCCTCCGCGATATTGAGGTCATCAATACCGAACTCATCCTCGCCGACCTCGTCTCCCTCGAAAGCCAAAAAGAAAAGAGCGTTAAAAAAGCCCGCGGCGGCGACAAGGAAGCCGCTGAAAATATTGAACTCATCGACCGCCTCCTCCCCCACCTCAACGAAAACAAACCCGCCATTACCCTCGAACTTTCCGACGACGAACGACTCACCCTCAAACGCCTCTGCCTCCTCAGCGCGAAACCCGTCCTCTATGCCTGCAACGTTGCTGAGGGCGACCTCGCCGACCCCGCCCAAAACCCCTTCGTGCAAAAAGTCGAAACCTACGCCCGCGAGCACCACGGCGCCGGCATTTGCATCGTCTCCGCCGCCGTCGAGGCTGAACTCATCGACTTTGACACTGCCGAAGCCGCCGAATACCTCGAGTCCCTAGGCGTCAGCGATTCCGGAGTCTCCCTCCTTATTCGCGCCGCCTACGACCTTCTTGGCCTTGCCTCCTACTTCACCGCCGGCGAGCAGGAAGTCCGCGCCTGGACCTTCCGTAAGGGTATGAAAGCACCCCAGTGCGCCGGCGTCATTCACACCGATTTTGAAAACGGATTCATTAAGGCCGAGGTCGTCAGTTACGATGACCTCATCGCTGCCGGAAGCACCGCCGGTGCCCGCGAAGCCGGTAAGTACCGCCTTGAAGGCAAAGACTACGAATTTAAAGACGGCGATGTTGCCCTCTTCCGTTTCAACAACTAACTGCACAAAGTTCGTCATTGCGGTTCAAAAGTTGACTTCGCGCAAGTCCACAATCCTTTAAGCATATGTTGATTCATAACAGCCAACTTCACATCAAACTTCTAAGCCTGTTAGTAAGCCTGCTCTTCCTGACTGCCTGCGATCGTACCCAGCCCCAGAGCTACACTATCCCCAAGGAAGAACGAACACCCGCTTCACTGCCCCCTGCCCCCCAAGCAGAAACCGCCGCACCCGTCGCCGCGCCCGCCAACATGCAAATCCTGCCCGGCATGGCCGAAGCCGCACAAGCCGCCGGAGCACTCCAATTCAAAACCCCTGCCGGTTGGGAAAACCAACAACCCTCCGGCATCCGCAAAGCCCAACTCAACTACACTGGCGACAACGGATCCGCCACTATTACCGTCACCGTTTTCCCCGGCGATGTCGGCGGACTCCTCGCCAACGTCAACCGCTGGAGCGGCCAAGCCGGACTCCCCGCCATTACCGCCCGCGAAATCCCACAGGTCACCACCGAGCGCATCATCTCCAACCACCGCGGCACTTACGTCCGCCTACCCGGCGAGACCCAATCCATCCTTGGAGGACTCCTTCCCTTCCACGGCAAAACCTGGTTCTTTAAAATGACGGGCGACACCGCCGCTGTCCTCGCTCAGGAAAACGCCCTCCTTCAATTCCTCGACTCCGTCCAAATCGAAGACCATCACCACTAAGCGTTCGATGTCCGCCCTCCTTCAGATATTCGGTTCCCTCAAACTGACCGTTATCCTCCTCAGCGCCTCCATGGTGCTCATTTTTTTCGGCACCATCGACCAAGTCGAATACGGCATCTGGCATACCCAAAAACTCTACTTCGAAAGCTTCGTCGTCGCCTGGCAATACCCTGCCGTTTGGCCCGCCGGTGATCAACTCACCTGGCTGCGCATACCCATGTTCGGCGGCTACACCATCGGGGGGCTTATGCTCATCAACCTCACTGTTGCCTATACCCGCCGCTTCTCACTCAAAGCCGCCAAGCTCGGACTCTACGCCATCCACCTCGGGCTCATGCTCCTTATCGTCAGTGAACTCCTCACCGACCTCCTCGCCGTCGAAAGCCAAATGACCGTCCCTGAAAACGGACGCGCCAACTACTCACAAACCATCCGCGAAAACGAACTCGTCCTCATCGACCGCTCCCACCCTGACCACGACCAAGTCCACGCCCTCCCTACCCGGCTCCTCAAACCCGGACGCACCCTCGATATTCCCGACACCACCCTTCAAGCCCGCGTCATCAATTTCTACCCTAACGCTCAACTCGTCCGCGCGCCCGAAGCCAAATCACCCGCCAACCGTGGTGTCGCCACCAAAATGGGCGTCACCGCAATCCCCAAAGCGCCCGATTATTCCGAGAAAGCCATCAACACCGCCACCGCCTATATCGAAATCCTCGACGGCGATGACTCCCTCGGCACCTGGCTCCTCTCCAACGTAATCGACGAACGCTTCCCGCCCCAGACCGTCCAAACCAACGACCGCAACTTCGAAATCGCCCTCCGTTTTCAACGCCATTACTACCCCTTTGAAATCGAACTCCTCGACTTTGCCCACGACAAATACCCCGGCACCGAAATACCCTTTAACTTCTCCAGCAAAATCGTCACTCACCACCCCAACACCGCCAAAAACCAACAGGCCCTCATCTACATGAACCACCCCCTCCGCTACGAGGGGCTCACCTTCTACCAAGCCTCCTTCTCCCCAGACGAAACCGCCACCATCTTCCAAGTCGTCCGCAACCCCGGCTGGCTCCTCCCCTACATCAGCGTCCTCCTTATGGGACTCGGCATGTCCTACCAATTCGGACTCCACTTCCGCAAATACCTCAAAAAAAGGAACACCGCGTGAAGAAAATCATCTACAGCCTCGCCGCCCTCCTCGTACTCCTCGTACTGGGACGTTACCTGCGACCCGCAACACCCGATACCGGTTACGACCTCAATAGCTTCGCCGAACTCCCCGTACAAGTCGGCGGACGCATCAAGCCCCTCGACTCCGTCGCCCGCAACACCCTCCTCGTACTCGCCGCCCGGCAAAAAGTCGAAACCCTCGACGGCCAAACCCTCAGCCCCATCGAGTGGTTCCTCGACCTCACCATGCGCCCCGAGCGCGCCGATACCCACCCCGTCTTTAAAATCGAATTTCCCGACGACCTCGGACTCGACGGCCTCGCCCAGCCCGGCAAACGCCATTACTCCTTCGACGACCTCCGCCCCCACTTCGAGACCATCAATCAGCAATTCCGCGAGATTGATCCCGAGCCTAAAAAACGCGACGCCTACCAACGCCAGATCGCCGAGCTCAACAACGGCCTCAGCCTCTACCACCGCGTCATGCATTCCCTGCACCCCATCGGTGACGCCCAACGCCTCGACCAACTCGCCGACGAATACCGCAGCTACCTCAGCCTCCTCCAGCCAGCAATGGCGGAACTCCGCAAGCAACAAGCCGGCGAGGAATACGACGCCCAACTCGCCAAAACCTTCCTCGGGTTTGGCGAAGACTACCTCCGTCTTTCCCAGACCGCCCACCTCCGCGTCATCCCACCACCCGCCCCCATCGACCCGATGGACGATTGGCTTAACCTCGGCGACGAACTCCTCAACGTCATCCAGACCGGGCAACTCAGTCCCTACGCCATGAGCTACGCCAGCCTCACCATGGCCTACCGCGCCGAAGACGCCACCACCTTCAACCAAACCCTCGATGAACTCCGGCAACGCGTTAACGCCGACTTCCCCGACGACATCGGGCGCGTCCATTTTGAGCGCCTCTTCAATGCCAGCCAACCCTTCGCCATCGCCATCGAGCTTTACATACTCGTCTTCCTCTTTGTCTGCATCTCTTGGCTCCGCTGGCCCACCACCCTCGGCACCGCCGCCTTCTGGATCCTCTGCCTCGCCTTTGCCCTTCACACCTTCGGGCTCGCTGCCCGCATGTATATTCAGGATCGACCCCCCGTCACCAACCTTTACTCCTCCGCCGTATTCGTCGGTTGGGGTGCCGTTCTCCTCGGCGCCTTCCTTGAAAGATTCCACCGCAACGGCATCGGCGCCGCCATGGCCGCCCTCGTCGGATTCTCAACCCTCATCATTGCCCACCACCTCGCCATGACCGGCGATACCCTCGAGATGATGCGCGCCGTCCTCGACTCCAACTTCTGGCTCGCCACCCACGTCATCATTATAACCCTCGGCTACTCCGCCATGTTCTTTGCCGGAGCCCTCGCCATCGCCTTCACCTTCCTCGGACTCCTCCGCCGCCGCTTCGACAAAGAATCCGCTCGTTCCCTCAGCGGCATGGTTTACGGCATCACTTGTTTTGCCGCCCTCTTCAGCCTCGTCGGCACCATCCTCGGCGGCATCTGGGCCGACCAAAGCTGGGGTCGCTTTTGGGGCTGGGATCCAAAGGAAAACGGCGCCCTCATGATTGTCATCATGTGCGCCATCACCCTCCACGCCCGCTGGGGCGGCATCGTCCGCGAACGCGGAATCATGGCACTCGCCATCCTCGGCAACATCGTCACCGCATGGTCCTGGTTCGGCACCAACCTCCTTGGCGTCGGACTCCACTCCTACGGCTTTACCGACAGCGGCTTCCTCTGGATGTGCGCCTTTGCTCTCAGCCAACTCCTCTGCATCGCCCTCGCCCTCCTCCCCTGGCGCTACTGGCGCAGCGAATTTGGCCAGGCAAAGACTTAATGCTCTAGGCCCTTGGGTGCGCCTGTCGGTGGGCGTCTTTTAAACGGGCGACGGAAACGTGGGTATAAACCTGAGTAGTCGAAAGACTGGCGTGCCCGAGGAGTTCCTGCACCGAGCGTAGATCCGCGCCGTGGTCGAGCAAATGGGTCGCGTAACTGTGCCGCAGTTTATGCGGGGTCATATCGAGCGGAAGCCCTGCCGCACGCAGGTGGGTCTTGAGAAGTCGTTGCACCTGCGCGGCTTGCAGGCGCTTGCCCTGTGCCGTGAACACCACCGGTGATCCGCGATCCGTCGAGGCACCGCTCAATTCCAAAAACCGCTGCAGGCATTCCACCGCCACTTTACCCAGCGGACAAAGCCTTTCCTTACCGCCCTTGCCAAGCACCCGTGCCACGCCCTGTTCCATATCAATTTGACCCAGATTCAAACCACAGAGTTCACTTACTCGCAGACCACCCCCATACAACATCTCCAGAATGACAGAATCGCGCAAAGCGGTAAAATCATCCATCTCGCCCGCCTGATACAATTTTGCCGGTGCCTCCAACAAGGCTCGCATTTGAGTCTCCGTTAAAAATTTCGGGAGCGGTTTTTCCAGTTTCGGCAAACTCACTCCGGTAAAAGGATTCGAATCGACCTTACCCTGTTGCCGCAAATAACGATACAGACCCCGCAATCCGGAAACATGGTTGTGAATGGTGCGTCGTCCCAAACCGCGCCTTAACTCCACCAAATACGAACGCACGACCCGCGGTGTCACCGCGCTGAAATCACCAACCCATTCCTCTTCCGCACGGAGCCATTCCACAAAGCGTTCCCCCGCCTGGCGATAATTGCGCAGCGTGTAATCCGAGACCCGCCGTTCTAATTTCAAATGCGCGCAATAACCCACCAAATCCGGGTGCTCTGCCGCGCGGGTCTCCGTCATGACCGCCTAGTCCTTGAGTTTGAATCGTTCAACCACCTCATCCGCAAAATAACCGTAGGCGTGCGCCCCATTGCAATGCGGATCATATTCAAAAATAGACTGCCCGAAACTCGGAGCCTCGCTCAAACGAATCGAGCGCGGAATCATGCTTCGGAAAACCAGTTCATCAAAATGTTTCCGTACCTCGCCCACCACCTGATGCGCCAGGTTCGTGCGCTGGTCGAACATCGTCATTAAAATACCGCCCAATTCGATCCCGTCATTCACCCCCGCATCCCGTAATTTCTCCACCACTTTCAAAATCTGTCCCAAGCCCTCCATCGCAAGGTATTCACATTGCAAGGCGATCAACAAATAATCCGCCGCCGCCAGACTGTTCATTGAAAGCATCCCCAGCGCGGGCGGACAATCCAGCACCACCGCGTCGTAATCCCCCGAGGCACGCAAGGGCGCAAGCACCTCACGCAATTGCAAGAGATAATTTTCCCGCTGTACCAATTCGATTTCAATCGCCGCCATATCCACTTCCGAGGGAATCAAAAACAAATTGCCGCTCGCACCCACCGGTTGTACTTTTTCCAGCGCCGTGCCCTCTCCACAGAGCGGCCCATAGAGACTCGCACCCTCATGTTTTTCCAGACCTAACCCGCTCGTCGCATTCGCCTGCGGATCCAGATCCACCAGCACCGTCCGCACCCCACGTTCCGCGAGCGCATAACAAAGATTGATCGCCGTAGTGGTCTTCCCGACCCCACCCTTTTGATTCGCAATCGTAAATACAGTAGCAGACATGCCCCGAAACTAGCCCGCCCCGCATCCGCGTAAAGCAGAAAGGGAACGGTATCCATAATCATACCAGAACTTTTAAGGTTGAACTCCGGCATTTCGAATACTTACATATTAACTCTGGCAGGGAGAAGTGGCTGAGTGGCCGAAAGCGCTTCTTTGCTAAAGAAGTGAACCTCAAAAGGGTTCCGCGGGTTCGAATCCCGCCTTCTCCGCCATTGCTTTCGCTTTCTATACTTCGATCCTTCGACGCGCTATTGCAACCATGCGTAAGCTGCTCCTGATTCTTTTCTCCCTTGGCGTCACCATGACCGCCCTGCAGTCAGCAAAGCTCGCAGATGAATCACGGCTCAAGATGTATTACGGTCTCGCGGAAGGGCACTTCCTGACGGGCAATCTTTCCGCTGCTCAAAAAAGCCTCGATGAAATCCTGCGCCTCGACCCAAGCCACAACCGGGCACTCGAACTCCAGGTGCGCATCCTCATCGAACAGGGCGCCAACCCCGACCGCACACAAGTCACCCTGCGCGCCATCGATGAAAGCCTCGCCACAGACACCAACCCCGCTTCGCCTCAAAGTACAGACCTCCGTCTTGCGCGCGCCCGCCTCCTCACCCGCTCGGGTCAAGCGGAAGCCGCCATCCGCGAACTGCAATCCCTGACCAGTCAACAACCCGACCACCTCGAAGCCACCCTCACTCTGGTTGCCCTCTACGCTGCCGCAGACCGCTGGCAATCCGTCGAACAACTCATCCCCTCGATCACACAACAACCCACCCTTGCAGATGTGGCGCTCTATCTGGAAGGCCGCACCGCCTACGCCCGTGGTCGCATCGGTGGCGCCCGCGAAAAATTCGAGTCCGCCCTAGAAAAACAACCCGCCCGTGCCAACCGCCTCAGCCCTTCCCTGTATTTCTACCGAAGCCGTTGCCTTGACGCCCTTAACCGTCCCGAAGAAGCTCGCCACGACCTCCTCAAGGCACTCGACTCCGGCTTCCGCCCGGAAAGCACCGCAGAAGCCCTCACCACCGCCCGCGCCCTCCTCCGCCACAGTGAACCCACCCGCGCCCTGCCCATTCTCGAAGGCCTCACCCTCAACCAACTTACTGAAAGCACTGAAGCCTGGAATCTCCTCGGGCGCGCCCATCGCCTCGAAGCGAACATCAGCCTTGCCATCAGCGCTTTCAACCAATCACTCCGCCTCCAACCCGCCCAAGCCAAAACCCTCGCCCTCCGCGCAGGACTCCTCCGTCAGATCAATGACCTTGAAGGCGCCCTCGCCGATTACGAAAGCGCCTCTCTCATAGACACGCAAAACCCCGCCCTTTGCTACGCCCGCGGACTCACCCTTCTCCAACTCGAACAAATCCCCGCCGCCGCCATTGCACTCGAAGCTGCCGCCACGCAACTCCCCCGCCAAGGGGAAATCAGCCTCCTCGCGGCCCTCCTGCAATACACCACACGGGATTACTCCAAAGCCCGTCAAACCCTCAAACGTTACCTCGCCTTTCAATCCGAACCCGTCACCACCGCCCACCAACTCGCCTACCTCCTAGATCCCGAAACCCCGCCCCAGGCAGCCAGCGATTTCACCCGCTACTGCGAGGGTAAGCTCTCCCGCAAAGATTTGCTCGATACCGCTGGGCGTGCCAACACCCCCGCCGCCGCACGCCAACAAATTGCCGCCAACGCCTTCTTTATGGCACACAGCCCCCGCGCACAGGCCAACCCCCAAGCCGTTCGCGAACTCCTTGAAATCGCCGCGCGCTCGGGTTCTCCCACTCAGCCAGAAGCCCTCTGCGCCCGCTGGTTGCTCCGTCCCAAAAAATAGCCACCCTTCCATCCTCCGACCCTCTGGGTTTAAATCACCAACCCTTTTTTTCTTGCGCACTCGCCCATAATACCCTTCTTTCTCCCACTTAGCGTTAGAGTACGGCCTGCGAAGGGCGCACTCCTCAACTTCCCGCCATCCGGTGGGTTTAACGGTTTTGGTGGCCTAGTGGCGACCAGATCGGCCTCGAAAATTCGAGGCCCCAAGTTGGGCAAACACATCCAAATAATATGTCAGAAGATACCACTGTAGATAAAGAAGCCATCATCAAGGAATTCGGTGAGAATGAAAACGACACCGGTTCCTGCGAAGTTCAAATCGCGTTGCTCACCGCACGCGTGAAACACCTAACCGAGCATTTGCGCACCCACCGCAAGGACTTTCACTCCCGCCGTGGATTGATCGCCATGACGGCCCGTCGCCGCAAGCTCCTTGATTACCTCAAACGCACCGACTTCAATCGTTACTCTGCGATTCTTGAGAAGCTCAAGTTGCGCCGATAATCCCCTTTTCAGCCGGGTCCTGCACGTGCAGGTCCGGCTTTTATCTTTTATAAGCATTCGCTGAAAATTCACTTTTCGCAGGCCGTCCTCTTTCTTGGGCGGCCGCGGCACCGAGGGTCCCATCCCCAAACTGCCGTGGATTGATACCCAAACAAAAATAATAGTATGAAACAAAAACATAACGTCAAAGTAGACGGCCTCGATATCGAGTTCGCCACCGGTACCCTCGCTGGCCTCGCCAGTGGCGCAGTAACCATCCGCTCAGGAGAAACCGAACTCTTCGTCTCCGCCACCGCGGCCTCCGCGCTTCGCCCCGGACAGGACTTCTTCCCCCTCACTGTTGATTACCGCGAGAAATTCTCTGCTGCCGGTAAATTCCCCGGGGGCTACTTCAAACGCGAGGGTAAACCCTCCGAGAAGGAAATCCTTACATCCCGCCTTTGCGACCGTCCCCTGCGCCCCCTCTTCCCGAAGGGCTTCATGAATGAAGTGCAGGTCATCGGACTCCTCCTCGCCACCGACGGCGTACACGAGCCCGACGTCCTCATGGTCAACGGCGCTTCCGCCGCCATGCTCATTTCCGACATCCCCTGGAACGGTCCCGTCGGTTGTGCCCGTATCGCTCAGGTAGACGGTGAATTCATCACCAACCCTACCCATGACGAGATGCTCGATTCCGACCTCGACCTCATCTACGTCGGTAGCGAAACCGAAATGATGATGATTGAAGGCTCCGCCGAATTCATCTCTGACGAGCGTTTCTACGAAGCCCTCGAATATGCCCAAAAAGCGATCCAGCCCATCATCGCGGCTCAAAAGGAACTCGCAGCAGCGGCCGGCAAAACCAAGAAGGAATTTGCCCTCGTCATCACACCCCCTGAAGTCGCGGAATTCTGCGAGGAACACGCCGCCGCCAAGGTCAAGGACGCCCTCGGACACGACAGCTACACCAAGCGCAAGCTCGCCATCGAAGCGATCGCCAAGGAAACCACCGCCGCCCTTGAAGAAAAACTCGGTGCTGAAAATGTCGACGGTAACGACGTTGCCCGCGCCTTCGATGAAATCCAGGAAAAACTCTATCGCCAGAACATCCTCGAAACCGGACGTCGTGTTGACGGTCGCGGTGCCGAAGATTTGCGTACGATTTCCTGCGAAACCGGCGTGCTCCCCCGTGTGCACGGTTCCGGTATTTTCAACCGTGGTGAAACCCAGGCGCTTGTGATCTCGACTCTCGGCACCAGCCGTGACGTTCAGGACATCGACGGCCTCACCGGTGGCGCCACTAGCAAGTCCTTCATCCTGCACTACAACTTCCCGCCCTTCTCCACCGGAGAAGCCGGTCGTTTCGGATTTACCGGCCGCCGCGAAATCGGGCACGGTGCACTCGCCGAGCGTTCACTCCTCCCCATCCTTCCACCCGAGGATGAATTCCCCTATGCCATCCGCGTAGTCTCGGAGGTCATGAGCTCGAATGGTTCCACTTCCATGGCTTCCATTTGCGGCGGTTCGCTCTCCCTCATGGATGCAGGTGTTCCCATTTCTGGCCCCTGTGCCGGCATTTCCTGTGGCCTCGTTACCGAACGTGATGACGACGGCAAGATCACCAAGCACGTCATCCTAACCGACATCCTCGGCGCGGAAGACCACTTTGGAGACATGGACTTCAAAATCGCGGGTACCACCGAAGGTATCACCGGTTTCCAACTGGATCTTAAAATCCAAGGCCTGCCCTTCGACATCACCCTCGAAGCCATCAAACAAAACGCCACTGCCCGCATGAAGATCCTCGCCATCATGAGCGAGCATCTCCCCGAGACTCGCAGCGATCTCCGCGAGCACGCCCCGCGTATTCACACCATCAAAATCGATCCCGAGAAAATCGGTGCCCTCATCGGCCCCGGCGGTAAAAACATCCGCCGCATCACCGAAATCTCCGGTGCTCAGGTTGATATCGATGACGATAACAGCGGACGTGTGCTCATCTTCGCCACCGATAAGGAATCCATGGACCGCGCCATTCAAGAAGTCGATCTTTGCACTGCCGAAATCGAAGTGGGTAAGACCTATCGCGGCATCGTTCGTGGCATCAAGGAATTCGGTGCCTTCGTCGAATGCTTGCCTGGTAAGGAAGGCCTCGTTCACATCTCTGAACTTGCTGACTTCCGCGTCAACAAAACCGAGGACATCTGCAAACTCGGCGACGAAATGGTCGTCAAGTGCATCGGCATTGAGAAAGGCAAGACCCGCCTTTCCCGCAAAGCCGCCCTCGAAGACGCCAAAGAGGAAAGCGCGGACGATTCGCTCGAAATCGATCCCGAAGACGAAGCCTAAACCGAAGCGTTTACTTCCATTGATTTCAAGGCCGCAGCTACCCTGCGGCCTTTTCTTTGGCATGCCGCTGGTCAGGACAAGCAGGATTTGATCTCTTTCAAAATGGCGGGACTTCCCGCGTAATAAGGACAGTAATCCATCTTGGGGTTGAATTTACGTAGGGGGAAGGGACTGTCTCCAATGAATTGAACGGACATACCGGTCGCCTCACACAAGGCGCAAGCGGCCGCCAAATCCCAGACCTTGACCCGGAAATCAACTGCGCCGCTCAAGTAACCAGTGGCAACCTGCGCAAGGGTCAAAGCGCCGCTCCCAAGGCAACGCACCCGATAGCGCGCGAGCAAGGGTTCCAGAGCGCGCTGAATTTCCGTCGGCATAGGGAAGTGCAGGCCGAGCATGGTTTGCGCCTCTGCCGCGAGGCTGTCGCGGTTGAGGCGTTT
Organism: Coraliomargaritaceae bacterium; assembly: GCA_965659965.1. Taxonomy (GTDB): domain Bacteria; phylum Verrucomicrobiota; class Verrucomicrobiia; order Opitutales; family Coraliomargaritaceae; genus UBA7445. Next base: position 88,687 of record CBFHXZ010000002.1, on the reverse strand, counting down.
GCGGTTGCGGTAGAGACCCTGCCCGGGGCCGCCCTCGAGAATACTGCCGCTGGCATGGTCATACAAAAATCCGTAAACCGGTTGCCCATCGTGAAGGAGCGCCAGCGATATGGCGCACACCGGAAAACCGAGGGCGTAGTTATTCGTGCCATCAATCGGATCTAGAACCCAGGCAAAGGCTGCTTCCAAAACCTGATCCTCATCCATCGCGCTTGCCTCCTCGCTACAAAAATCATCTTCAGGAAAATCGCGCCGCAGGTGCATCGCCATTTGTTCGGAGATCGCGAAATCAGCAAAGGTCACCCGGGTATCATCGGCTTTCCACTCGCTCGGCACTTCCCCGAATTGACGTGTGAAAAATCCAATCTGGGATTTGAGGGCTTCGCGACCGGCATGGATGCGGCGACGTAGTGCCGTCGCATGGCGTGCCTTTGCCTGTCGGTTGTCGTTCATGTTGTTTTTATTCCCTGCATGGTTCCTGCCTTCGCAATCTCCTTCAAGGATTTGGTAAAGCCGCGGCAGCCCCAACTTCAAGTTGGGCCTCCAATTCGCGGATGCGTTCCAATACGATATCCGCCTGTGCCATAGGGTCGTCAGGTAATTTCGTGTAGAGGGTCTTTAAGAAAGCATAGGCCTCGGTCGGTCGGTCAAGGCGCAGGAGTAAATCCGCGTATACCCGCGCCGCAAAATAGGGCGCATCTTTTTCTTTTGAAGCAGCGAGGAACCAGGGCGCCGCCAATTCAAAATCCCGCATTCGGTTTAAATATATTTGCCCGACCTCGAGCTTTAAACGCGGGCTGTTGGGGTGCACGCGCAGGGCACGCTCGAGCAGGACAAGCGCCTGCTCTGCCTGTTCGGCAATGATGCGGTCTTGCTCGGCCTTGGGCAGGGATTGGTAACCTCCTGCGGTGGCGATACGCCAATGCGGAACATCGTAACCCACCATGCGAGCACTATTGACCCAGAAAAACTCCGGGCGTGGGTCGATACTGGTTACGAGTTGAATCATTGCGCCGAGTCCCGCCCGGTCGCGCGCCTCCCATTTGCGATTTAATTCCAGCCAGGCAAAATCCGCTACCAGAGAGCGCAAGCCGCCCATGACCCCCAAGACCACACCCTGACCCACCGATTCATCGAGCGCATCAATGCGCAACTCCGATTGCCCTGCCTGTATCGCCTGCCAGGCATTTTCCTCCAACGGTTTTAAAATGAATGCCGTTGCCACTAATACGAGGACTGTGAGCAAGCCAGCTTGCAAGCTCAAGAAGAGGGGTCTCTCTGCCTGAATCCGGTTCATCCTTCAAAGCTCCCGCCGTTTGAAATTCCACCATGCGAGCCCGAGATAAGCCAGAGTGTAAGCGCCTGCATAGAGCAGGATTTGCAACATGATCACGAGCGGCAACCCGCTGGCAGCAGCATGACCGAGTTGATCGCCCACATTAAAGACCTGTAGATTCGGGAAGAGCAAAGCGAGCGCCTGCACCAACCACCGCAGGGGTAAAACGGCAATCTCCGTGTAACTCTCCCGCGCGATGTATTGCAGTTGCCCCACCAGCATAAACAGGAACGCCACCATCATGGTAAAAAGGTAGGAGCGCGCGATGCTCCCCACCAAGAGGCAAGCCCCGCATAAAATCCCGAAGCGGGCCCACTGCAACAATCCGTAAAGCCACAGTTCACCGTATCGCACCAGGCTTTCCGCATCCGTGACCGGTAAGGCCAGTTCCCGCAGGTACAGCAAGGCAGACATCAATCCACAAAGTAGTAAGACAAAGAGGAGGAGCAATAACTGCACTCCCAGCCATTTACCCAGCAAGAACTCAAAGTGCCGTATCGGTTTCGCCAGCAAGGTATGAGCGGTGCGGTTTTCAATCTCGCTGTAGAACAACTGCGTGCTCGCGGTAATCGCCAAAATAGTGCCCAAAAAAAACAAAGTCCCAAAACTGAAATCGATCACAAATTTCAACTCGTCCGCCCCAAAATCAAATTGCTGAAAATATCCAGCTCCCAGGAGCATCCCACCGCCAATCAAGAGCACAATGTAGAAAAACTTTTGCCGCACTGCCTCGGTAAAGGTCAACCCACAAACTGCGCGTATGCGATCCACGCGTTCCATCATTCTGCACCCTCCTCTTCCCTTTGAATCGCCTGCGAAAACAATGCCTCTAAACCACACCGCGCGGGGCTTACTCCTTTAAGCGAACCACCCGCCGCAGCAATGCCCGCCTCCACCGCCGCTCGCCCCGAGGCATCCAGCCCTTCCACCAGGTAGGATTCCGCACCCTCCTGACGCAACAAATCCTCAACCGCACCCTCACATAATAGACGTCCCTGATTAATGATAGCGATGCGGTCGCACAAATTCTCCATTTGCGCCAAAAGATGCGAACTCAAGAGGATCGTTTTTCCGCGCGCCTTTAAATCCCTTATGATGGCAGCGATGGTAGCGGTTCCCTCAGGGTCGACTCCCGCGGTGGGTTCATCCAGGATGAGCAAATTCGGGTCATGCACCAAAGCCTGCGCCAGGCCGATGCGTTGCAACATCCCCTTCGAATAAGTGCTGAGCCGCCGGTCTGCCGCCCCCAACAAGCCCACCTCCTCCAATACCGATGCAACCTGTGCCTCCCGCGATACCTTCGCCACTCCGGACACCCGCGCATAATACCGCAGTAATTCGCGACCGCTCAAGTAACGATAAAAATGCGGCGATTCCGGAAGATAACCCAAGGCCTGCCGCGCAGCGAGGCTACCCGCAGGCATCCCAAAGATCCTTCCCGCCCCACCCGAGGGGTGCAACAGGCCCAGCAAGAGTTTGATGGTGGTACTTTTGCCGCTGCCATTCGGCCCCAATAAACCGTATATTTGATTCGCCTCCACCTCGAGGCTCAAACCGTCAAGGGCGCGCACCCGTTTCCCGCGGATGCCCACCGGGTAATCTTTCACCAAGCCCTCAATCCGTATGGCTGCCTCAGCCATCGCTGGTCCCAATTATGAAACCGGTATGTTTCCGACTACCGGCTCCGGTTTTAATCTCCGATTTTTTGATGAAACTCGATAATTCCTCCTGCACTTCCGCAACAAAGGCACGTACCTCCGCCTCCGTGCCCTCCGCCTGTAAATGCACCCGGCCATCCATTAAATTGCGGACACAGCCACTGACTTCGTAAGCCTTGGCCACCTGCACCGTCTGGTAGCGGAAGCCCACGCCCTGCACATGGCCCTCAAACCAACAGTCTAAACGGAATACCATTTCACTCATGCCTGACTATTAGAAGGGCTTTTGAATCGCCTGCCAGTTTATTCACACCCTTTCTACCGCTTTAAACCAACCCCTTGAGTATTAATCGCCTCGCTTCGACTACAGAGTATTATTAATAAAATATTAACTTATTACAGATTTCTAAAAAGGTGATTGATTTCAGGCACACCACACCCATTCTCAAACCAAATAGCAAAAAGCCTAAACTTCATGAGCGAGCCAAATTTTGAAAATTCCGAGGGTGGCTGGGATGAATTCACCAACGGGCCCTTCTGGGGCGAATCCCAATGGCGCGGCTATTTGCATGCCGCTGACCGCGAAGCATCCCGTTTCTTGTCTTACTACAATTCCCTGAAGGATAAACCCAATCATCTCGATGAAATCGCAGGCCTTATGGGTTGGGATGCCAACGATATGTCCATGACGGATGAATTCAGTAATCCCGAGATAGAGGACGACGAGCACCCTCAGGAGGACAGCGAAAACAGCCCCTACACCCTTCACAAACATCCGGTCATCATTGTTACCAAGGCATTGTACCGTTACCTGCATCAAAGCTGGGATCATTTCCTCAATCACAGCCAATGCGAAGTGCCGGCGCTCCTTGCCTGGAACTACGCCCAAAGCCTGCACCAGGCCGAATTAAACGTCTTGCTCTCCATCCAGGCACTTGATCTCGGCGATTTTGGCCTAACGATCTGTCACCTCAAAAACAGCCTGCAGGCCCTCAACCAAAGCCTCGAACAACTCAGTCAGCTCAAACACCCCAATCAGGAATACCTCGAGGCCTTCCGTCACGAAATTCATATTCGTATCTTTGATCTCCGCGAACTCTGGATTCGCGTCATGAATGATTGCCGGACGGAATGCCAGCGACGCCCCGGCGGTAACGCGGATTAAGCTCTTCATCCCGCTACCCGCCTTATCTAAGTATTCTAAAGTTTATAGTTCATGCTTCAACGTCTTTCAATAGTTTGCCTATCGCTTCTGCTTTTCGGTACAACCCATTCCTTTTGCGCCGATATCGTCGCAGGGCCCATGCTCGCAAACCTTGAAATGCGCGAAGCCACCATCTGGGTTCAAACCGATGCGCCCGCAAAAGTCCGCGTCCAATACCGCGATTCCGAAAAACGCGAACACTGGAGCCTTCCCATTGAAACCGATCCCGCCCTTGCCAACACCGCCGCCCTCAAACTCGGTGAAATCGAACCGGGCCGGCAATACCGCTACGCCGTCGAAATAAATGGAAAACTGACCCAAAAAGGCGGTAATTTCAAAGCTCCGGATTTTTATCATGAGCGCACCCCTCCGCCCGACCTGCGGATTGCAGTCGGTGGCGCCCACTATGCCATTGAGGAAAATTATGAACCGCCCTATCAGATTCTTGGCGGTGGCTACTCCATCTTTAACACCATCCTGAAGAACGAACCCCAATACATGATTTGGACCGGTGATACCGCTCATCTGCGCGAGAGCGACTGGACCAGCCAAAGCGGTTACCTGAAGCGCTTTTCCACCGCCCGTTCTGTTCCCGAATTACAAGCCCTGCTTGCCAATGTTCCCAATATTGCAACCTGGGCACAGTATGACTACTCCCCCAAGAACGTAGGTAAATACTACGCCCACCGGGAATTTGCTGAAACAGCCTTCCGCGCCTTCTGGCCCATGCCCACCAACATGCCTGGCCTCCCGGGTATCATGACACGTTTTCGTTCCTCCGATGTCGACTTCATCATACTCGATGTTCGCAGCCACCGGATCAACTCCGTCAAATCCGACAGTTTCCCGAAAATTCTGGGAGACGAGCAAATTGAATGGCTCCGGCAAGAACTCCTTGCCAGCACCGCGACCTTCAAGGTTGTCATTGCAGGCGCACCGATCCTGAACCCCGCAGAAAATCCGGCAAATTTGAGCGCTGCAAATTACGAACAGAACAAACTCCTGGAAATGCTTCGTTCTGAGCGCATCCCCGGCCTCTTCTTCATCAGCGGCGGTAAACGCAACGGCGAATTGACCCGCCTCGTACATGCCAACAGCTACAATATCTACGACCTTACCGTTGGCCCACTCACCGCTATTCCCGCAGAAAGCGATGAGCTCAACTTCTTCCGCATGCCTGGAACCAATACCCTCGAGCGGCAATTTGCCCTCATTGATTTTGAAGGCCCGGAAAATGACCGCCAAATCCGCATCCGCGTCATGAATGTCGAGGGTAAGGAAATCTGGAGCCGCGTCGTTAAAGCGAGCCAGCTCACCCGCAAATAAGACCCGCGTCAGTAAACGAAACTCGCGCTGGAGGCAGAGCCAAACTCTGCACGGTGCAAGCGACTTTGCTTGCCACTGATGGTATCTAAGAGAACCAAACGCGTGCGACTCCCCTCTCGCTGGGTGAAAATCAAATGCCGGCCATCATTCAACCAGGTGGGTTCAACAGCCGAACCGCGCACCGAGGTAAGGATGCGCGCGCGCCCAAGCCGGGCATCGTAAAGGCCGATTTGAAACCCGCCGCTTACAGATGCCGTGAAGGCAATCAAATCCGCCTCCCGTGGGTTCCAAGTCGCTTCCGTACAGAAACTGCTCACTTTAGTTGGCAATCGGCGGGCTTTCCCACCACGTGCTGCGATGGTGAAGAGTTGCGGCTTACCCAACATGTCTGAAGTAAAGACCAGACGGCTGCCATCGGGCGACCAACTCGGTCCGGATTCGAGGCTTTTGTTGCGCGTCAAACGCTTGAGACCCTTCCCGTTAGCATCACTCACGCAAATTTCAGTATCACCCGAACCTGAGATCGCCATTGCGATTTGCCGACCATCCGGGCTGAAACGCCCTCCCGAGTTGGTTCCCTTATAACTGGCAATCGATCGGCGCAGACCCGCCTCCAGATCCATTAGGTAAAGATCCGGGAATCCGGATTTGTAATAAGTGGTGTAGAGCAATTTTTTTCCGTCCGGCGACCAACTCGGCCCGGTCACCAAAGCCCGGTCACTCGTGAGCGCTGCAACCGAACGAAAAAGTAGGTCACTGGTGTATAGCTCACTGATACCACCGCGCTTGCCCACAAACGCCAGCTTTCCCGCAAAGAACCCGGGTTTCCCGGTGATATACTCAACCGCCCGGTCACAGGCCCGCAAGGTGGCCTCTGAGTGCGTTGGCCCCTCGACACGTGCCTCCCACATATTCGACCCATTGGCACCGGAATGAACCGAAACCTGGACCACCAGGCCCGTGCCCTCCAAGCGGATAACAAAGGCAGCCTCGTTGCCGGGCACCAATCGAAAGCCACCGTGCAGCGCAAAAGCCCGTTCTCCCCGTGCAGACTGAGTCCCGTCACTGCTCTCAATAGCAACCGCAGTTACGCCCTCGGTATTGCGAACGATGCCGGGTAATATAATCACCTCTCCCGCACCGAGTGCCGAAACCGAAAAGCCCTGACCCATTATCAGGACTAAGCAGCACATGTATACCTTACGCATGACACCTTTTTGTTCGCCCATAGACCTGCCCGCAATTTCAAAGCGTCCACATTTTAAAAAAATTTTTCTTTCAGATTGAGGCGGGGGCAACTCTCCCTACATTCCATGTTTTTCCCATGACTCCAGAAGTAATTCAAGAAAGCCTCAAATCTGTCAAATATCCTAGCTTCAGTCGCGACATTGTCTCCTTCGGGCTGGTTCGCGATATCCAGATCGAGGGTTCCACCGTCCATGTGGTCGTTGAGGTCACGACCGCCGACCCAGCCGTGCCGGAGAAAATTGCCGCCGATATCAAATCCACGCTTGGCGCGCTTGATACCTGCGAAGCCGTGCAGGTCAAAATGGAAATCAACGCGCCCAAGCAAAACACGACTGCCAAAACTTCCGGTAGCGCGCCCACGCCCAACCCACTCGCAGGGGTAAATACCTGTATCGCCATCGCCAGCGGCAAGGGCGGCGTCGGCAAATCCACCGTGGCGGTCAATTTGGCATGCGCCCTACAAAAACTGCTCACTGAATCCGGAGGCGGGCGCGTCGGCATCCTTGATTGCGACATTTACGGCCCCTCAATACCGCTCATGCTCGGTACCAGCGGACGGCCGGAACTGCGCAACAACAAGATCATCCCCGTTAAAAACTTTGGCGTTTCAACCATGTCGATGGGCTTTCTGGTTGATGATGAGACGCCCGTTGTCTGGCGCGGTCCCATGATCATGAAAACCATTCAACAATTTGCTCAGGACGTCGACTGGGGCGAACTGGAAATACTTATAATCGACCTGCCTCCCGGCACTGGCGATGCCCAGCTTTCCCTGACGCAAACGATTCCACTGGACGGCGCAGTCATTGTGACCACCCCACAACCAGCGGCACATAATGTTGCCCGCCGAGGTGCCCGCATGTTTGAAAAGGTCAAGGTGCCGCTTCTGGGGGTGGTTGAAAACATGAGTTACCTTGAGGCCCCTGACGGTTCCCGCCAGGAATTATTTGGTGCGGGCGGCGGTGAAGCGACTGCAGAACAACTCGGTATTCCGCTCCTCGCACAAGTGCCGCTGGATCCTGAATTGCGCATCGGGGGCGACCGCGGAATCCCTATTACCATTGGCAGTCCGGAATCTACTGCCGCTGAAGCATTCATTCAACTCGCCCAGCATTTGATTGACACAAAGGGCGCCAAAGAATAACTTAAGTATAAATTAAGCGTATTTAAATTTTACTTTCAAACGATGACTATCATAGAAAATAACGCCACGTCACGTTCGAGTGAATTTGCCCGGAACTCAAATCTGTATCAGGAATTTCTGGCGGAACGCCATGAAATCCTGCGGCACAAATGGCTGGAATCTGAGAAAGCGGGACGGGATATTGGCTTTGAACGCGCCCTCCTCGACTGGATTCGAAAACACCGCAGTGCCTGGCGCGAAGCCCGCAGGGTGTAATTCAGGCATAAAAAAACCCGCCGGTAGCGGGTTTTGTTGGAAACGGGATACATTCCCGAAAAACTAGCTCTTGATCTCGCGGTGCAAGGTATGGCGACGAAGAAACCGGTTATATTTCTTCTTCTCAACGCGGTCGGGCTGCTTGCGCTTGTCGCGCGTACTCATGTAGCGGGAAACGGGTTTACCCTCTTCGCGGGCTTCAGTACATTCCAGGATGATGTGCTCTCGTGCCATGGTTTTTATAAATTTAATTGTTTCAGGAAAACCGCGAAAAACACAGCTTATCTCGCCTGAGGGCAAGCTTTTTTTAATTTCCCCCGCTTACGGGTTGCGCTACACCCCGTCCGCCATTTCATTAACCCTTCATGAACGATACGCCTCTTACCGTTGCCATCGGAACCGATCACGCTGGATTTCCCTTAAAACAGCCCATCATTGATCTCCTGGAATCCCGGGGGCATCAGGTGCTTGATTTTGGCTGTCATAGCACCGAGGCCTGTGATTATCCTGATTTTATCCGTCCGGCAGCCGAGGCAGTACCCCAGGGTAAGGCGGACTGCGCGATTGTCCTTGGCGGCAGCGGTAACGGCGAAGCCATTGTCGCAAACAAGGTACCCGGCATACGTTGCGGCCTCTGCTGGGATGAATGGTCCGCTGAAATGACCAAAGTCCACAATCACGCCAACTGCATTTCAATTGGGGCACGGCCTGTCCCCGAAGCCCTCGCCCTTAAGATTGTGACCACTTGGCTCAATGCCACTGCCGAAATCGGGGGCCGTCACCAACGCCGCGTCGAAAAAATCGAAGCTTGAGTTGCGTCCCAAGCAAGATGTCACAGAATTTTCGTCTCAATCCTTAAATCTCATGAGCAAGAACGATAAAGAAAAAGAAAAATCCGCCAGCGCCCGCATTCAGGATCAATTCCTCAAAGAGCGTAAAATCTTTCTCTGGGGCGAAGTCTCAGACAAATCCGCAAAGGATATTACCGAAAAATTACTCTTTCTTGAAGCCGACGCACCGGGCGAGCCGATCACCTTTTATATCAACACTCCCGGTGGCTCCATTACCGCGGGCATGGCGGTCTACGACACCATGCAACTCATCCGTTCGCCCATCACGGTGGTCGTCACCGGTATGGCTGCCAGTATGGGCTCCATTCTGCTCTGTGGTGCCTCAAAGGGCAAACGGCTCCTCTATCCTCACAGCCGGGTGCTAATTCACCAGCCCCTCATCTCAGGCCAGATGGTCGCCGTCGCCGTTGATATCCATATTCAAGCCAAGGAAATGGAACGTTTGCGTGATGAATTAAACGCCATTCTCGCAAAAAGTTCGGGGCAATCACTCGAGCAAATCCGTAAAGATACCGATCGCGACTTCTACATGACCGCCGAGGAAGCCATCCAATACGGGCTTGCTGACAGCATCGTCGAAAAAATTTAAAACGGAACCCTGTCGCTGTTAACCTGCGCTTGGAAGCGGCAGGTCAACTTCCGTCTCAGCTTCATAGTCAACTCCCGGCATTCCAAAACCAAAGAGATTAAGGAAGTTGGATTGATATCCATCAAAATCGGAGTGTTCGCGCAGATTGGCGCTGTTGATATTCGGCCAAATCGTCCCGATTTCCGCCTGCACCGATGGATCCATTTCCCAGTCATCAATACGTATGCGCCCGGTTTCATCGAGCTCCGGTGCGGCACCGTCAACGCGATAGAGGCATTCATTGAGGAGGCGAACCATTTGTTCAATGCAATCCTCATGCGTGCCTTTGGCTTTCATGATTTTAAAGAGGATTGAAATATACAAGGGCACCACCGGAATGGCGGAACTGGCTTGTGTCACAACGGCTTTGTTAACCGCGACATAAGCCTCGCATCCATGCGCGCTGGAAATGGCGGTAGCGGCACGCTCAACATCTTTTTTGGCAGCCCCTATGGTTCCGTTCGTGTAAACCGGCCAAGTGATCTCAGGCCCGATATAAGAATAGGCAACCGACTTAGCTCCCTCTGCAAGGCAACCGGCCTCTGCAAGCGCCTGCATCCAGAGCTCCCAATCTTCACCACCCATAACTTTGACGGTGTGGTCAATTTCCTCCTGCGTGGCCGGCTCAATGGACACCTCGGTCACTTCGCCTTTATCGGTATCAAGCGAGCGGTTGTGGTAATTCCCCTCCATCGGCTTGAGGTAGGACTTGTAAGTTTCCCCGTTAGAAGGGTCGGTGCGGCGCGGTGAAGCGAGACTGTAGACCACCAAATCAACCTGTCCGAGATCGGCTTTGAGGGTTTCAATGGTCTGTGCTTTTATTTCATTGGAGAAAGCGTCCCCGTTAATGCTTTTTGCATAAAGTCCCTCGGCATGGGCGGCCTTTTCAAAGGCCACGGAATTATACCAACCCGCACTGGCAGGCTTGCCCTTCATGGAGGGGCGTTCAAAAAAGACCCCCAGGGTTGACGCCTCGTGCCCAAAGGCAGCCGCGATACGAGTGGAAAGCCCGTAACCAGTGGAGGCACCAATAACCAGAACCCGCTTCGGGCCGCCCGCTTGTTTAGCGGCACGTGCGACTTCAATTTCCTGCGCCACTTTGGCTGCACAACCTTCTGGATGCGCGGTGATACAAACAAATCCACGGATGCGAGGCTTTATAATCATAGATTCAAAATAGGTGATACGAGTATTGCGTTTCCCCTATGAAAACGTCCCGACAAGGACTGGCAAGCGCTAGTTACGATTGCTATCCGCCTAGCCTTGACCAATCCCACTGGCTTCAAAGCCAACTTTGCGCAGGGCATCCAGATCAAGTAGATTGCGGCCATCAAACAAAAACGCGGGTTGCTGCATGGCATCGTGAATACGCTGGAAGTCCAAGGCCTTGAACTCGTCCCATTCTGTGAGCACCAGTATGGCATGCGCGTCTTTGCAGGCCTCATAAGCATCCCCACAAACCGTAACCGCCTCAAAATCCTCACTCACGTTCAAATCGTGACGAATCTTAGACTCCGGCACCTTCGGGTCATAAATGGCAACATTGGCCTGTTCCTCCAACAAATCACCGCAGACATAAATCGCCGCGGATTCGCGCGTGTCATTGGTGTCTTTCTTGAATGCAAAACCAAGCACGGCGATTTTTTTATCGGCAACGGTGTTGAACAAGGTCGAGATCACCCGCCGCGCAAAGCGGTGCTTTTGGTAATCATTCATTTCAATAACACCGTTCCAATAAGCCGCCACTTCAGGAAGGCCAAAAAATTCGCAGAGATAGACCAAGTTAAGGATATCTTTCTGGAAACAGGAACCCCCAAAGCCAACGGAGGACTTGAGAAATTTCGGGCCAATACGGCTGTCAGTACCTATCGAATGCGCAACCTCATCGACATTGGCTCCAGTTGCTTCGCAGAGCACGGAAATCGCATTAATGGATGAGATGCGTTGCGCAAGAAAAGCATTGGCGGTGAGCTTTGAAAGCTCGGAAGACCAGAGGTTGGTGGTCAGGATTTTTTCGCGCGGAACCCAAGCAGCATAAACATCTACCAGTTTTTGAATTGCGGCTTGGCCCTCGGGACTGGGATCGCCACCCACCAAGACACGATCCGGATTTTCAAGGTCGGCGATTGCGGTTCCTTCTGCGAGAAATTCGGGATTTGAGAGTATCTGAAAGTTTCGACCCTTGGCGTTCGACTCAAGAATGGTCTTGATCGATTCAGCCGTGCGCACCGGTAGGGTCGATTTCTCAACCACAATCTTGTCGCCCTCGGAAACCTCTGCGATTTTTCGTGCGCATTTCTCAATGTAACGCAAATCAGCCGCACGCCCTGCGCCCGCACCATAGGTCTTGGTCGGAGTATTCACCGACATAAAGATCATCTCTGCCTCGCGAATGGCGGTATCGATATCAGTCGAGAAAAATAAAGTCTTTCCGCGTGCTGCCTTCACGACCTCGTCCAAACCGGGTTCGTAGATCGGCAATTCGTCTGAATTCCACGCGTCTATACGGGCTTCATTGATGTCAACGACTGTAACGACGTTATCGGAACATTTGTGCGCGATCATCGCCATCGTTGGCCCACCGACATATCCGGCTCCAATGCAACAGATTTTCATAATGAATGATGAAGCCATGCAAAATGGCAATCGCAAGGCTAAATCCTGCTACCGGAACCGCGTTTACAACGCTCTTAGTGAAGGGTTTACCGCCCCGAGCATGCTCTACTACTTGGAATCCAGATGATCGAGTGCTTCGATGACATCATCATATTGCTTGCCCGTGGAGGCACGCAAATCCCGCCACACCAATTTGCCGTCTCTAAAAATGTAAACTTGGCGGGCAAAGCGTTTCTTGCCGAAAGCTTTATTCACCCGCAAATCCTTGTCGGCAATCAGGGGAAAAGGCAGGGAGTATTTTTTGCGGAATTTGCTTTGCGCCTGTACACCATCTCCGGAAACGCCGTAAACCTTAACCCCACGGCTACGTAGTTCCATAAATCCCGCCCCCAGACTACACGCCTGCTTAGTGCAACCGGGCGTGCTCGCCATAGGGTAGAAAAAGACCACCGTCGTTCCCCTGGCGAGTTCCGCTCCGAGGTCGATGGACTCCCCGGCATCATCGGTCACCGTGAGCGCCGGTACAGCAGCTCCGAGTTCCAATTCTTGGGCAGTAGTGGTGAGTGCGGACAAAAGTGACATTGCAAAAGTAAGGAGATATAAGTGTAGGTAACGCATCACAAAAACATACATTAACTTACAGCATTTCGCAAGCGCACACGGTAAAGCGCACCGCTAATAGCTTTTTGCAAAAATAACCCGTTTACCAGGCTTACCGGTAAAGATGCAGGGTAGCGTTTCATCGAGCGTGGCGTTGGGTATGCAACGAACCGTAACTTTATGCTCCTTTGCAATCCGATCCTCAAGCTCAGCATCACAACAGAATCCCACTGTGGCAAAACCGCCGTGGATTTCCGGCTGTTCCACATTTTTTGGGGTAAAGAAATCCACAAACTCTGCCTCGGTGCTCAATTCACGGGTATATGCCTTACGGAAAGCCTTGGCACGGGCCAGCAGACCCTCCTGCATCGCTTCCAGTAATTCTACGATTCCTGCTACGAATGTCTCGCGGGGAATCGATTCCTTGTCCTTGGGTGCGCGGTCCCGCCGTGCGACAAACACGCTGCCGGCCTCCATATCGCGGGGACCCACCTCGACGCGAAGCGGAATGCCTTTTTTCACCCAAGACCAAGTCTTTTCCCCGCCCCGAATGTCCCGGTCGTCCAATTCAACCCGCACCCGACCCTCAAGATAGGGCTGCGATTCGAGCGCCGTCTTCAATTCCCGGCAATAATCTAGCACCGCCTCGCGCGTTTCCTCCTTAGGCGTAACCGGTAAAATCACAATGTGCGCCGGTGCGATACGGGGCGGCAAAACCAGCCCATCATCATCAGAATGCGTCATGATGAGCCCCCCCACCAATCGAGTGGAAACGCCCCAGGATGTCGTCCACGCAAATTCCTCCCGCCCTTCGGCGCTGAGGTATTTAATGTTGCTCGATTTGGAAAAATTCTGCCCAAGGAAATGCGAGGTGCCCGCCTGCAAAGCCTTACGGTCCTGCATCATCGCCTCGATGGCAAAGGTCGCCTCTGCCCCGGGAAAACGCTCCGCCTCGGTCTTCTCACCAGTAATCACGGGAACCGCCATATACGTCTCCGCAAAGTCCGCATACACATCCAGCATTTTGCGGGTCTCCTCCATGGCCTCCTCCGCAGTGGCGTGAACGGTGTGCCCCTCCTGCCAAAGGAATTCCGCCGTGCGCAAAAAGAGCCGCGTCCGCATTTCCCAACGCACTACATTCGCCCATTGGTTAATGAGCAGCGGCAGGTCACGGTAAGATTGTACCCATTTGGAAAAGAGTTCGCCAATGATGGTCTCGGATGTGGGACGCACAATAAGCGGTTCCTCCAGCGGTCCTGCCGGCTGCAATTTGCCCTCGGCATCAGCCTCCAGGCGCGAATGCGTCACTACCGCACATTCTTTGGCAAAGCCATCCACATGCTCCGCCTCCTTTTGCAGGAAACTCATCGGAATAAAAAGCGGGAAGTAAGCATTCTTGTGACCGGTCGCCTTAAACCGACGGTCTAATTCCCCCTGAATATTTTCCCATATGGCATAGCCCCAGGGCTTGATGACCATGCAACCACGGACGGGGGAAGTCTCTGCCAAATCCGCCGCTTTCACGACTTGTTGATACCACTCGGGGTAATCCTCTTCGCGGGTGGGGGTGATTGCATTTTTTGCCTGCTTCGCCATGAGGTAAAACGAACAGGGATGCGTCCCCGCCTGCAATGACAAATTACACTGCCCGCGAGATACCCTACTCTACTTCCGGCTCGGCTTCAGCCGGCACTTCCCCCGACTCCGGCCAAAAAGCCTGCAGCTTCTCTACTAGCGGAGCCGTTTGCTCAGGAAATAACTGAACCACCCCGTACAACACCGCGCCCGCAATCAGCAGGATAAAAAATATTTTTCCTATTTTAACGATGCATTTGAAAGTGAAGACCAAAAGCAGAAGCAGTCCCAACAAGAGCCCCGCCCAGGCAATCCAGTTTCCCGACTGCAATGATTCTATAATTACTTCCATCCTAAATCACGATTTTCCTCATCAGATAAAATAGCAAGCTTATGCTTGCAGATCGACTCAGCCCGACCAGTCCTCCCAACTCAAACCCTCAACCAAGGAAAAATGTCCGGCATTCAGCGTCGCAAGGGTCAAACCCTGCCGGGATGCACTGGCTGCAATCAACAAGTCCAAATCGTCCACCCGGCGACCACCTGCCTCCTGCCGCACCTTCATCTGCGACCATTCCTGCCAAACACTCTGATCTGTGGGTATCACCCGAAGCGAAGGCAGCACATCCCGCCGATAACCTGCCCACAGACGCGCACTACCCAACTTATGCAGACCCCATTCAATCTCAGCCAGACACACCCGGGCGGTGAATACTTCGCCATCCGCCAATGCGTCCCAGCGTTCCAAAGCGGCCTGCCGGGGTCGCCGTTTTAACGGTTGCGAGCAGATACTGGTGTCGAGCAAATATGCCATCACGCCTGCTTGGATGGTTCCCCTTCCACCAAAGGATCCGCCTTGCCACCACGACGCGCCTCCCACACCGCGGGTAATTCCGCGTTGTTGTCATCCTGACCAACCGCACCCAATTCCGCTTGCGTGGCCGCCATACGCCTTAAAATCCCCGACCCTCCCAAGTCGGAATTCGACGCTCCCACAATGCGCGCCACCGGACGCCCGCGTCGCGTGATCACATAACTCGCCCCATCCTCAGCCACCCGCTTGCACAGTTCCGATAATTTTGTCTTGGCTTCAAATATACCAATTTCTTCCATGCCATAAACCAACCAGTCAACTAGTTGGATGTCAAAGCAAATCCCACAGCCTTCCTTTTTCTCAAGGCAAATTCAACCTCAGACAGTCTCGCCGATAAATTCCTGCTGCATCCAGTATTGCAGGCAATCCGGCACCTTCACGCGCCCGTCCACTTGAAGATTATTTTCCAGAATCGCCGCCAGTACCCGCGGTACCGCCAGGCCCGACCCATTTAAGGTATGCGCCGTCACGGGCTTGCCGTCAGCTCCGCGGTAGCGAATGCCCGCCCGCCGCGCCTGAAAATCTGTAAAGTTCGAACAACTGGAGACTTCCAACCAGCGTTTCTGACCCGCAGCATACACTTCCAAATCATACTGCTTGGCATGCGGAAAACCAATATCACCCGTGCACATCCGCAGGACCCGATACGGCAAGTCCAACTTTTGCAGGGTCCCCTCCACATTCTCCCGCAGCTTTTCCAATTCATCCATGCTGCTCTCGGCATCGGTCCATTTCACCAACTCCACCTTGTCGAATTGGTGCAGACGGTTCAAACCACGCACGTGCGCCCCCCAACTACCCGCTTCGCGGCGGAAACAAGGCGTGTAGGCACAGCGGCAGATCGGAAGCGCCTCCGCCTCCAGAATCTCATCGCGGTAGAAATTCGTCACCGGAACCTCGGCAGTCGGGATCAAATAGAGCCCTTCCTTCTCGTCCACGTACATCTGCCCCTCCTTGTCCGGCAATTGACCCGTTGCGGTTGCGCTCTCGGCATTCACCACAATCGGTGGAAGCACCTCCTCATAGCCGTTCGCCTGCGCCTCCTGCAGGAAAAAATTGACCAAGGCGCGCACCAGGCGGGACATCTCACCCACGTAAAACGGAAATCCCGCACCCGTCGCCTTTACCCCCCGCGCGAAATCAATGCGCGATTCAAACCACGGTATATCGAAATGCGGCACCGCGTTCGGAAAATCTCCCTCCGCATCACCCCAAGTCGAGGCCACTACATTCTCATCCTCACCCTTACCCACCGGCACACTCGGATCCGGCAAATTGGGAATCTCCAAAAAGGCCGCCTGAAAACCCTCGTCCGCTGCCTTGGCCTCGGCCTCCAATTCCTTGGCGCGCGCCGCGATACCCTTCATCGCCTTGACCTTTTCCAAAAATTCCGGCGAACCCTTCTCCAGCGCTGCCATCTCGGTATTCGCCGCTTTCTGAGCCGCCCGTGCTTCCTCCGCTTCCGTAATCTTCGAACGGCGGGCTCCGTCCAGCGCGAGCACTGTGTCCAGATCGCACTTGAATTTCTTGGTGGCAATGGCGGCGCGGACACGGTCCGCATCCTCTCGGAGTAGCTTGATATCAATCATGGCAATCAGGTGTACTGTATCCAATGAGCTAGAACAACCCACCGCCCACCGCAAGGCTTTAGATTTGAAATCGATTCCCGATAATCCATGCACTCCAAAAAGCCGGATATGCCCGCTTGCATTTTGAGTCGATATTTGAAAGAAAAGCGCTGTCCCACCAGTGAGCGATAACCTATCTATTAAAGCACCCACGGAATCATCATGCCCCGGCGAAAAAAATCTGCTTTCGAACGCTTCTTTTCCTTCAAACAACACCGCCGAAAGTTGGGTGCCTCCAAAATAGCCGCGCATGGAGCAGATTTCGAGCGCATGAAGCGCGCTGTCGTGGATACCGAATCCAAGAGCTATACCCATGGCTCCGAGAATGACCTGCAGGAACACCTGAATAATCTCCGGAAAGAATTTCACGGCGCCACTGAACTGGAATATTACCACGCAAAACTCAACGTGCTCCTGCGGCGCGGTTTCCAAACCGAGGAAACCTTTCGCAAATTCACCGCGCTTTGGGAGGCGGAACACAACTTTCTAATCGAGCACCTCAATACCCGTTGGCTCATTTCCGCCGCTGACAGCTTCATCGACCACCATCCGGATCCCCTCACCCGGGCTTACGCCTTTAACGCAGTGACCCTTATCAACACCTGCAAGGTCTACGAAAGCGAACGTTTTGCCTGTAAGACCCAAACAACACCCCCCGACCCCAAGCAAATCGAAGCACTCCAAACCGAAAGAACCCCCTTCTTTGACGGAACCTCCGCCTTCGTCATCGGAACCGATGACACCCTCCGTAACATGCATTGGCGACTGGATAGCCTACAGGAGAATATTCCCACCTCGCTAATATTAAAGGAGCTCTTCAACAGAGTAAACACCCACGAAACCGCCTTTAAGCGCATGAAGGATCAACACACCCGCAAAAATACCGTCTGGTGGTAAGACCTATGGATGCACTTGTAATCAATCTCGAGCGTTCCGCTGACCGCATGGCCTTCCAGGTAAGCCAGCTTGAGCAATTGGGCATCCCCTACCAACGCGTCGCCGCAATCGATGCGAGCACGCTCGATGCCGGCACCTATCAGGCAAAGGCCTATGACTGGGAACGCCCCCTGCGCGATACCGAGGTTGCCTGTTGCCTCAGCCACGCAAAGGCATGGCAAATCGTCTTGGAATCAAACCGCCCGCATCTCGTTTTGGAAGACGACGCCCTCCTCTGTTCCAAAACCGGCACCCTCCTGCGAGCCCTCGAAGCCGATCACAACTATGACTGCGTGAATCTGGAAACCCGAGGCCGGCGCAAAACCGTCAGCAAAAAGAAGACCCCGCTGATTGAGGATTTTAAGATCTCCAAATTAATACAGGACAAAAGTGGTGCCGCCGCCTACGTCCTTTGGCCGGATGGCGCAAAAAAACTCCTGCATTGGATTGAAACCCGAGGCCTCGGCCTGGCAGATGCCATCCTTGCGGTGGGACCTCGCCTCCGCCACGGACAAGTCGAGCCTGCCGCAGCCCTTCAACTCGACTGTTGTCACCTGTACGACATCGCATGCCCGCTGGAAACGCAGACCCACATTCACCACGTCGATAAACCCAAAGCAAACAAGGCCCTCCGTTTTCGTTGGCGCAGGCTGCGCTCTCAGCTGAAAATCGCCTCGCGCAAAGCACGCGCACTTGCCACGGCAGAATCCAGAGAAATATTACCTTCAAAAGATACCCATTCATTCAATGACAGAACCCAAACGTAATATTGCTTTAGTCATTAATGACCTCAAGGGTAATGGCGCCGAGCGGGTTGTCATAACCCTAGCAAATGGATTCATAGAAGCCGGTCACCGAGCCTCCATCATTTGCTTCAAACGACACATTGAATTACCGGTTCCCGAATCTATCCCAGTTCATATTTTTTCAGAGAAGAAATTTCGCTGGATTCCCCGCCGACTTCGCGGACTCCTAGCCGCTCCCTGGCTCGACCGCTTCATTAAAAAACACGCCGGCACCCCGGATCTCGTCCTGTCTTTCTTGATACCTGCTGATCGCGTTATGGCCTACAGCAAGTTAGAGAACGTCCACTTTGTTATCCAGAATACACTGTCTCTGGAAGTTGCCAGTTACTTCCCCGAAACACAAAGGGCGGAGCTTGCTAAACGCAGAGAAATTTACGCGCGAAAGCCAAGCATTTGCGCATCCTATGGAGTCGAAACAGACATGAAGGCAGTCTTAGGGAGTATTTTGTCTAGAAAAATAACAACAATACACAATCCCATTGATCCCAAACAAGTAGAAGAAACAGCCTGCGAAATACCTGAAGACATTATCCCAAACGCCATTATTTGCGTGGGGAAATTCAAGGAACAGAAGCGCCAGGATCGCCTTATTCGTGCATTTGCAGCCATTGATTGCGAAGAACCCTTGGTCTTCATAGGGCAGGGACCGCTCATGCAGGAAGCCAAAGATTTAGCTAAGCAGTTGGACATCAAAGAACGCGTTCATTTCATGGGCTTTCGAAAAAATCCATACCCATATATGAAAGCTGCAAAACTTCATGTGCTTTGCTCAGACTACGAGGGCCTTGGGGTCGTTATACTCGAATCCATATGCTTGAAAACGCCAACCATTAGTTCCGATTGCCCCAGTGGACCAAGCGAGATCCTTCCCCGCGAAAATCTCTTCGAAACCGATAACCTCAATGATTTTATCCAACTCCTCCAACAAGCAATCAAGACACCCGACCGCTTTCAAATCCCGCTTGATGATCAATTCACGACCGGCATTGCCATAGAAAAATATCTCAGGCTCATTGCGTAACCAAAATGACTTAAAACAAACCGCAGAATATGATGCTTCAATTTACCAAGTTCTTGTTTGAATATTTAACTAAGAGAGAAATTAAAAAAAGAGCCTCTTTAGATGTTCAAATTATGTCATTTTTAAATAAACATAATATTAGATTCCTTGCAAAATACTGGAAGAGAAAGATACAATACAAATATGCAATGGATATAGACTACCGGGCTAAGATTCACTCAACAACAAAGTTTGTCCACACCGTTGGGATTGTAATCGGTGAGAACGCAAAAATTAATGCAAACGTAACAATCCTACAGTGTGTCACACTTGGCGGATCTTTCAATAGCACTAACTCACAAATAATTGATTCAGACTCTACATTGAGCGCAGGCGCCAAAATTATAGGTAACGTAAAGATAGGAAAAAATTGCATTGTAGGCGCGAATGCCGTCGTCACCAAGGATATACCTGATGGCAAAGTTGTTGTTGGGTATAACAAGGTTCTAGACGTGCCTTCGGGACGTTATTTTAACTAATATACCTCACTCCGTAAGATGAAGTCTTTTTAATAATTATGCAGAATAATACGCACCTTACTTTGACCACTCTGAGATCCCTGGCAGAAAGTCGGATCTTCATCAATTACCTTACTTACGGCCTATTGTTGCTCCTCTTTTCCATGGTCGTTGGCGGACTCATCGAACTGTTCATCCCCCTAGACTCCACGAAATACCTATACCGCGCAGTGGTTTTTATTCCAGGACTCATTCTCTTGCCAATTTATTTGGCCGAAAAACAGTTCCATATTTTCCTCTTACCCGCCTGCTATCTTTTTTTTGGAGCCATTTCCACACTTTGGAGCTACACTGGCGGCATCGAAGAACTAGGTTCTGCTTTAGAACGCACGCTATATATC
This sequence comes from Coraliomargaritaceae bacterium, assembly GCA_965659965.1. Lineage (GTDB taxonomy): Bacteria > Verrucomicrobiota > Verrucomicrobiia > Opitutales > Coraliomargaritaceae > UBA7445. The sequence goes on along the minus strand of CBFHXZ010000002.1, from coordinate 68,083 downwards.
ATAAGCCTATTGGCAGTTGTCCTGCACCTAAATGAACATCGAAAGTTTTTTGATAAACATTTTCCCATTCTCTCCGCTTTGATTATTTTGCCGATTTTTTTAGACATACTACACTACATTATATCCCAAAGCAGCCCGCGCCTTATTGGCCATCTCGGTACTACCAATCCAAATACCGCAGGAATAGTTTACGGAATCTGCACAGTAGTTTTTGTGAATCAAATCATCAAAAGAGACCTTATACCAAACTGTCAAAATGGTATGCTCTTATTTAGTAGTACATTTGCAACTACGGCTCTTTTTCTCACAGGCTCAAGGGCCTGTGCTCTATCGCTTTTGGTAGCCTTAATACTATTCTGCCTCATAAGGCGGCATGCTAAGGTTATTGTTTTAGCTGCATTAATCCTACTCACATCCGGAGTCGCTGCCCTTTCGATTAATGCCTTAAAATTTTCTGAGCAAAACATTACTCAACCTATAAAAGCAGCCGCTTCTCGAACCCTCATTTCCAATCGAGCTGAATTATGGCAATTAATGGTGGCACGCATGAATACCAAAGAATATATATATGGACGTGGCTTATCAGTGGATCAGACGCCAAACGATGAAGAATCATTTATATATCCACACAGTCAACTCATATCCAGTTTCTACTATACAGGAGCCCTGGGCACTCTCTTACACTTAATACTTCTATTGACTGTGTTTTATGCCTCTTTAAAAGCTGCTTTATCAGGGAAGGCATTCCTAGCATGTCTTTTTGCGATGAGCTTAGTGCCGACAGCAGTTGATGGCGTAAGTATTCATCCCTACCTAGGTTACCTCACACCCCACCTACTTATTTTTTGGTTTCTGTACGCTTTAGCACTTCCCGATATTTGTTTACAAAATTTTATAACTAATACCACAAGTGAATATATTTGTAATTAATCTCAAGAATTCTACTGATCGATTGGAACGAATAAAAAACCAATTAGATAAACTAGGGATTACATTTGTAACCATAGAAGCAGTTGATGGCAACGAAGTTGATGTCAATAAGTCCTGCATTAATCCTTTTCTCTTTCGTCTAAACCAAAAAAGAGAATGTAGACCTGGGGAGATTGGCTGCGCTGAATCCCACCGAAAAGCTTGGCAAGAGGCGATTAATCACTCCAACCAATATTCGCTAATCCTTGAGGATGACGCTTTTTTACCACCCAATCTTGATAAATTTCTCGAAACCTTTGAACAAACAAACAATAATTTTGATATCGTCAATCTATGCTCAACCGGCTCTTACAAAATTGACAAGGAAAGAATACGGGAACTGAAGAATAGTAACCATGACAACAAAGCTTGTTTGAAGAAAATTAGTGCAGGGTCGTGGAAGGTTTTTGATTACAAATTCTTTGGAGAGAACATTGTATTTGAATGTAACGTCATGCCACACGGGATGGTTTCCTATATTGTTACACCAAAAGCCTGCAAAGGATTACTCTCTGCTACTAAGAAAATAGCTTATCCAATAGATTACGCCTTTCGCCATACCAGCGCAAGAATGCGCCAAGGGTTCAGTGCTCCAGTCATTATTCCTCAGAATTACGACAACGTAACCACAATCGGGAATCGCAGCCATAAAATTAAATTAACTCTTTTTGAGCGCATGTGTGCATTCGGTCTCAAGCAAAGAGCGATTAAACGTAAATTTGACCTTTTGATGATGTATGGCCTCAAGGGTATTATAAAATAGTTGAGCAGAACCAAGAGACCACCGTGATTTGATTGGATAATCATTAAGTTTTCCAAATTCTAAATATAACTAACAAAGGAATCTTGGCTTTTTCCGGTAAGATCGAATAAGCCTTTGCCTTATGCCCCAATTCCTTATTTGAAGCCTTTATGCCAACAAGCGTAATCCTCAGTACCTATAACGCCCCCGAGTGGTTGGCATTGACGCTGCATGGCTACCTCAAACAGACCGACAGGGACTTTGAGGTCGTTATTGCAGATGATGGTTCCGGCGGGGAAACCCGCGAACTGATCCAGCAATTTAAATCAACGACCGATCTCAACATCCAACACGTCTGGCACGCGGATGCCGGGTTCCAAAAATGCACCATCCTGAACAAAGCCATCGATGCCGCAAAGGGCGACTACCTCATCCTGTCCGATGGGGACTGCGTACCGAGAAAGGATTTTGTCGCAGTACACAAGGCGCAGGCTCAGGAAGGGTTTTTTCTCTCGGGCGGGTACTTCAAACTCCCTATGCAAACCAGTCATGCCATCACTCCGGAGGGAATTACATCCGGCAAATTTTTTTGCCTGAAATGGCTCAAGGCAAACGGGGTTCCTAACAACCTGAAACTCTTGAAGCTGACGCAAAATAAACTGCTGCGGGATCTTTGTAATCACTTGACCCCCACCAAACGCACCTGGAACGGCCATAACGCCTCATGCTTTAAAAACGATGCGCTCAAGGTTAACGGATTCGATGAACGCATGCGTTACGGCGGGGAGGATGTCGAATTCGGATACCGCCTGCGAAACTCGGGACTTCAGGCTAAACAGATTCGCTACCACGCGGTCTGCCTGCACCTGGAACACGAGCGCGGTTATATTAACCCCGATGACCTCGCCTCAAACATGAAGATCCGTGAAACAACCCTTCGCGAGGGCTTGAAATATACACCGCATGGAATCAAAAAAGAGCGCTAAGCATAGATGAGTCCGCAAGCGCAAAACAACCCGCCCATCGGCGAAATCATTCTGGGAAATTCCAATCCCCGTTTTTCCGGCGTCACCTCGACCATGCTCCAGGTTCTAAAACACCAACAAGCAGCTGTCCCGCTCTCCGTTCTGGGAAAACACCACCTGCCGGCAGGTACCCCGACTGTCGGCTTTATGGAATGCGCGCGGAGCCTCAAACGCCCGCTCCCCGATGGCAGGTGCCGCGTCTTTCACGCACGACGCAACAACGAGATGCTGCAGGCGGTCATTCTCAAATACATCTTCCGTGCGAAAATCAAAATCATCTTTACCGCCACGGCTCAACGCCACCCTACCTGGATCACGCGCTGGCTTATCTCAAAAGCAGAGGGTTTGATCACCACTTCCAATACCGCCGCCGCCTATCTCCCCTGCAAACCGGACGCCATCATCCCACACGGCATCGATAGCGAGCGCTACGCTCCACCCGCAAACAACAAAACCGAAGCATGGCAGGCACTCCAACTGCCGGGTGAATTTGGCATCGGGATCTTTGGTCGCGTCCGCCCCCAAAAAGGCGTCGACCTCCTGGTCGATGCCATGATTCCAGTCATGCAAGGCCACCCGGAATTCAAGGGAGCTGTCGTGGTCGTCGGTGAAACCACCCAAAAATACGAGCCCTACCTGAATTCCCTGAAGGAGCGCATCCGGAACGCCGGTCTCAGCGAACGTTTCATTTTCCTTGGCAAACAAGCCTTCGAGCGCATCCCGGCCCTCTTTAGGGGTATGTCGCTCGTTGCCGCCCTGAGTCGCAATGAGGGCTTTGGACTCACCGTGCTCGAAGCCATGTCCAGCGGCACCGCAGTGCTCGCCTCAGAGGCGGGTGCCTGGCTCGACATCATCCAAGACGACTCCTTCGGACGAACCGTTCCCATCGATGATCTGAAAAAAACCACCGCCGCGCTCGAAACCCTCCTCATGCTCCCCCTTGGCGAGCTTGAACAAATGGGACATGCCGCTCGGCGGGAAATCCTTGCGCACCATAGAATTGAACGGGAAGCGGAACGCCTGCTTGCCTTTTACCAGAAAGTCCAAAGCGAGCGCGACTGAACCTCCCCCCACGCGGGCGCCCTACGCAACCGACACCGAACCTACCTGGCAGCGAAGCTCATTTGAAAACGTTGTGGATAAAAAAGGCGTCCGTTATACTACCCGATATATTCCCCTCGCTCGCTTCCGCCACCATTTGAGAATACTCACCCCGGCTCAATTTTTCTCCCTCCGCCGGTAGGGGAATTTTTCGGAAAACAAAGCGCCAGAGGGCCGGCCCAACAGTCTCACAACTCAATCCCAGCATCACGCAACCCGTTCTCCGTTGCAACAAATACGGCAAAGGCGACATCTTTACCTGCCTGCCAAAATAAGTCACGACTTCACCCTTGGTCGTTCGTTGATCCGATAAAATCCCCAGGCAGCCGCCCCCGCGAACGAAGTCTACCGCTTCGGCAACCGCATTCCGGCGACCAAACATCCGCGCCCCGTCAGATTCACGCTGCTTGCGATACCAATCGTCCAAATATCCGTTGTTGAGCGGCCGGTAGATCGCCCCCGTCGTACCCTCAAAGCCTACACTACTTCCAAATTTCGAAAGCGAGGTCAAAATCTCCCAGGGCCCCGTGTGTGCCATAACCACAATCACGCCGTTTCCGCTGTTACTCGCATTTATCAAATGCTCCACACCTTCAAAACTCAAATGCCACTTTTGTTTTCCAGACGGCAGGGAAGAAAGCCTGAAACTGCACAAAAGATTCGAACAGTTCCGCATGAACACTTCCCGCACCTGTCGCTCGAAAGCCAACCCGTCGGTCGCATTCCGAACCCCGCGCGCCTCCTTCCACGCATTTAATATCCCTACATTCTTACGTACAACTTTTCGACGACCCGAAAGTAAATAATAAAAAAATAGCCCTAACATCCGCCCTCCGCGATAAGTGATTAGCGTCGGAGCCTTCTGCAAAACCCACATCAAAGCGCGCGCGACCAGGTAGAGCAACCACTTCGAAAATCCTTTATATTCAGGTGCTGGCATAAAATTTCGCTCCATTAAGACCCCCAAAAGCCGAACGACAACACCCAATCTCTACATCCAAACCCGAAAGCATGACTTGCTTAAGCACCAAAAGCTTTTATTTTCCTGCCTTAAATACGTACTCGCCCACGCATCCAGCGCCCCATCTAAAGATCCACGCCCAAACGATGTCCGATCCCATCCCAGTACCGCTCCTCGACCTCAAACCGCAATACCAGGCCCTCAAGCCAGAGCTCGATGCCGCCCTAGCACGGGTCGCAGAGTCGCAATATTTCATCCTCGGCCCAGAAGTCGCCTGCTTCGAGGCGGGCGTAGCAGCTTACTGTGGCGTCGATCACGGCATCGGAGTCTCCTCTGGCACCGACGCCCTCATCGTCGCCATGATGGCGCTCGGCATCCAACCGGGCGATGAAGTCATCACCAGCCCCTACACCTTTTTTGGCACCGTCGGCTCCATCGTTCGCCTCGGCGCCAAACCCGTCTTCGTCGACATCGAACCCCACAGCTTCAATATCGACGTATCGAAAATCGAGGCCGCCATCACCCCAAAGACCCGCGTGATCGCACCCGTCCACCTCTTCGGTCAAATGGCGGACATGACCGCCATCATGAAACTAGCAAAAGCGCACGACCTCATCGTCATCGAGGATGCCGCCCAGGCAATCGGCGCAAAACAAAACGGACAACCCGCCTGTTCCTACGGCGATTTCGGTTGCCTCTCCTTCTTCCCCACCAAAAACCTCGGCGGTTTCGGCGATGGAGGCATGGTCGTTAGCCCGCATGAGACCCACGCAGAACGCGCTCGCCAGCTTCGCAACCACGGCATGGAACCCAAATATTTCCACGCACACGTCGGCGGCAACTTCCGCCTCGACGCCCTGCAAGCAGCCGTTCTCAACGTCAAACTCCAGCACCTCGACTCCTGGCATGAACAACGCCGCCAAAACGCCGCTCTATACCGCGAGGCCTTCGAAGCCGCCGGACTCACCCGCACAGTTAATGACCTCGTATCCGGCGACCTCCACGGCGGCATCCTCCTGCCCGAGGAACTCCCAGGCAACTACCACATCTATAATCAATTTGTCATCTACGCCGACCAACGCGATGCCCTCATGGCACACATGAAAGCCCACGATGTCGGCTGCGAAATCTACTACCCCCTCTCCCTCCACCAACAGAAATGCTTCCAAAACCTCGGCTACCAGGCCGGCGACTTCCCTCACGCCGAACGCGCCGCCGCCATGAGCGTTGCCCTCCCCATCTACCCAGACCTCAGCCCCGATGGGATCACCCGCGTCGTTGAGGTGATCGCCGCTTTTTTGAAATAAAGGCAGACCTATCCTTATCTTGATAAACAATCGTTCGATATCAGAGTTAAAATATGACCACTATTAAACTCAGCGAAGCCAAAGCACATCTCGGTCGTTACGCCCGCGAAGCTGCCAAGGGACAGCAGTTCATCATTTCCGAACGCAACAAGCCCATCGCAATCATGGGTCCGGCGCCCAAGAGTGACGCTGGAATCTGCCCCAAAATTGGCCTCATGGACGGTCAAGCGGTCATTCCGGCAGACTTCGACCACCCCATTCAAACAACCCTGGATCAATAATTTACCCGCCCGAACGACCCATGCCACTCAAACGCTTCGCCAATTACTTCACCCACCTCAAGGCGGTACGCCTCCAATTCGGGGTCGGTTTGATCGCAGGGGTCCTCGCCGCGGCGGCTTCGGGTGCCGGTCTGCCCCTCGTCATTGAATACATTATCCCGAGCGTTACCGCCGAGGATGGCCCCAGCGGCGGCGCCCTAATTGCCATCCTTGCGACCATTCCCGCTGTCTTCGCCCTGCGGTCCATCGGCACCTTCCTCAACGCCTATTACATGGCCTATGCCGGCATGCACGTCCTCGAGTGCCTCCGCCTCGACGTCTTTAAAAAACTCCAGTCCCTCCCCCTTGCCTTCTTTCAAAAAAACAACACCGGCGACCTCATGGCTCGCGTCCTCGGTGACACCGCCAAACTGCAAAACGCCCTCGTCACCGTCGTCAACAGCCTCATCAAGGAACCCGCCACCCTACTCAGCGCCGTCGGAGCACTCGTATATCTCTCCATCAAGCATGAAAACGTCGTCTTCATGCTCATCGCCCTCTCCTCGGTTCCGGCATGCGTGCTTCCCGTTAGAATCATCGGCAATCGACTCATCAAAAAAGCCCATGCCGCCCAAAAACAAGCGGGTTACCTCAACGACGTCCTCAACGAAAACCTCCAGGCTGTCCGCGAAGTCCGCGCCTATAACCTTCAAAACCGCGAATCCTCACGCTTCAAAATAGCCTGCCGCGATTTCTTCAAATTCACCCTCAAAACCGTCAAGTACGGGAAGGCAGTCTCTCCGCTCATTGAGTTCGTCGCTGCCCTCGCCATCGCCTTCAGCCTCTATCTCATCATCGGAAAAATCGAGGCCTCCGCCATCGCCGCTATCCTCACCGCTCTCTACCTCTGCTACGAACCCGTCAAAAAAATCGGTATCGTCAACAATACCCTTCGCGAAGCCGAAGCCTCACTCGACCGTCTCGAATACATCCTCCATTCCGACAATCTCGTCCCCGAAACCAGCGAACCCCTCGCCCTCCCCCCCGTTCGTGGCGAAATCCAATTCAAGGACGTTCACTTCAGTTATAACCCCGAAACCCCCGTCCTTACCGAAATCAACACCACCATCGCAGCCGGCGAAAGCATCGCCCTCGTCGGCCCCAGCGGTGCCGGCAAGTCCACCTTCGCAAACCTCGTCCCCCGCTTTTACGACGTCACTGAAGGCTCCGTCCACCTCGACGGCATCGACCTCCGCCAACTCAACAAATTCGACCTCCGCCAAAACATCGCCCTCGTTTCACAGGAAGCCATCCTCTTTGGCGACACTATCGCCAACAACATCCGCATCGGTAATCCCGCTGCCGACGATGCAGCCATCCGCCAAGCCGCCCACCAAGCGAATGCACAAACCTTCATCGAAGCACTCGACAACGGTTACGAAACCCTCGTCGGCGAACGCGGTTCACGCCTTTCCGGCGGACAACGCCAACGCATCGCCATCGCCCGCGCCTTCCTCAAAAACGCACCGGTCATCATCCTCGACGAACCGACCTCAGCCCTCGACGCGGAAAGCGAGCACCAAATCCAGACCGCCCTCGACACCCTCGCTAAAGGCCGCACCGTCCTCACCATCGCCCACCGCTTCAGCACCATTCAACACGCCGACCGCATCCTCGTCTTCAACGAAGGCCGCATCATCGCCAGCGGTACCCACACTGAACTTTACCCCAGCAACGAACTATACCGCAGCCTCTACGACAAACAGTCAAAAACCGCCCACACAAGCTAAGCGCATGAAACACATCAAAACCACCACCGCCCGCATCCTCCTGCTTGCACTCCTCGCCAGCACCTTCCTAGCCACCGCCTGCACTTCCACCTCTACCCAAAACGGCGTCCAAATCCAGAAAAACCGCTCCCTGAATCCCCTCGATTACATCCCCTATTTGTAATCCCCCGCCCCTACGCTCCTCCGCTCCTCTACTTCTCTGTGTTTATTCATTAGCCAGAGCTACAAGAGAAATCAGTCCCCCTCCTCCTGCTATTTGAAACAAGCCTGCGTCGCGGTCTTTCCACCCTGCATGAACTCCGGCCCCGCGCCCTCGTAAACCACTTCCCCGCCCGCAGAGCCACCACTGGGCCCGAGTTCCACGATCCAGTCCGCCATTCGAATAACGTCCAAGTCGTGCTCGATAATGATGATGGTGTTGCCGGCGTTGCGCAGCTTGAAAAGGAGATCCATCAAACGCTGCACATCCAGCCAGTGCAGACCGGTGGTCGGTTCATCGAGAATATAGAGGGTCTCGCCCTGTTGCCGTTTGCTCAATTCCAGCGCCAGCTTGATGCGCTGCGCCTCCCCCCCGGAAAGCGTCGTCGCAGGTTGCCCAAGCTTCACATAGCCCAGCCCCACATCCGAGAGCGTCTTTATTTTCTCGTAAATACGCGGCACCTTCCCAAAGACCGACAGGGCCTCGTCCACGCTCATCCCTAGCACATCGGCGATACTATAGCCCTTGAAACGCACCTCCAAAGTCTCGCGGTTGTAACGCCGTCCCTGACAACTCGGACACTCGCGGTACACGTCCGCCATAAACTGCATGTCCAGCTTGATCATCCCGTCACCCTTGCAACGCTCACAACGACCCCCGCTCATATTAAAACTGAAACGGCTCGCCTTGTAGCCCCGCACCTTCGCCAGCGAACACTTCGCATACAAATCCCGCAACTGGTCAAACAGCTTCGTGTAGGTCGCCGGATTCGAACGCGGACTTCGCCCAATGGGCGCCTGATCCACCTGCACCACGCTGCTGAAATGCTCCAGGCCCCGCACCCGCTTGTGCGGCCCGGGTATCACCCGCGCACGGTTCAACTGAAACGCCGCCGCCTTCGCCAACACCGCATTCACCAAACTGCTCTTACCCGATCCCGAAATCCCGCACACCACCGTCAATAAACCCACCGGAAAACGCGCATCCACCCCCTTCAAATTGTGCGCCGCCGCGCCCTCCACAGACAACCATTCGTCCCGCGGACGCAGGGTCGCGGCGTCCTTTTCCAATTGCACCGACCCGCTCAAAAATCCCCCGCTGCGGCTGGTCTTCGATGTGTGCGAACCCTTGGGCTTCCCCTGGTAGATCAACTGACCCCCCTCCGCGCCCGCGCCGGGCCCCAGCTCAATCAAATGATCCGCCGCCCGCATGGTATCGCCATCGTGCTCCACCACCACCACCGTATTCCCGCGGTCGCGCAGTCCCTGCAGCGTCTTGATCAAACGACGATTGTCCACAGGGTGCAGCCCGATGCTGGGTTCATCCAAAACATACACCACCCCCACCAAAGACATCCCCAACTGCGTCGCCAGCCGTACCCGTTGCGCCTCACCCCCGCTCAAAGTCGAATACGCCCGGTTCAAACTCAAATAACTCAAACCCACCTCATTCAAAAATTTCAAGCGCGTCGCCAGCCCACGCAGGGCATCCCCCACCGCACGGTACGCCTTCTTCTTTGAAAGCTTCCCCACAAAAGCCTCGGCCTCACTCAAGGGCATCCCCAGGAAATCCGTAACCGAGATCCCCTCAATCACCACACTTAAACTCTCGGGCTTCAAACGCCGCCCGCCACAGTCCACACACACACTGCTCGTTTGATACGCCATCAAACGCGCCCGCAAACCATCACTGCTCGTCTCCAAACGCGTCCGTTCCAAATCCGCCAACACGCCCTCAAAACGCATCGAATCGGGCTTCGTGTTCCCGCCCTTTAATTTAAAACTGAACAAGCGTTCGCCCGTCCCGTGCACAATCTGTTCCCGCACCTCCGCATCCAATTCCTCCCACGGCACGGTCGGATCAAAAGGCAACTGCTCCGCCAACTGTTTCAAAATCGCATTGCGCTTGATGATCATCTGTTTCGACCCCAGCCGCCAGGGCTTGATCGCCCCGCCCTTCACGGTTTTCCCCGCATCGGGTACCAATAACTCCGGCTGAAACTGCAAAGTCTCCCCCAATCCACCGCAAGTCCCGCAGGCACCCTCGGCGTGATTCCATGAAAAATGTCGCGGACTCACGGCATCATACACCGTCCCGCATTCCACACAGGATAAACGATTGCTCAGCGCCACCTCGCGCCAGCCCTCCTTTGCCCCCACATCCTCCACCAATACCAAAGCCCGGTCCTCGCCCTCACTGAACGCCAACTCCAGCGAATCCGCCAATCGACTCCGCTGACCCTTGTCCAGCTTCAGGCGATCCACCACGATTTCCACCTCAATCGCCTTCGCCTTCGAATCAATCAAATCCCGCTCGTCCAAACGCCGCACCGCGCCATTCAAACGCACCCGTTGAAATCCCCGTTGCTGCAAACGCGGCAACTCCTCACGCAAGACCGCCGGCTTGGCCGTCATCCATGGCGCCAACACCATCAAACGACTCCCCTCCGCCTCCGCAAAGACCCGCGTCAAACAATCATCCATCGAACGCCGCTCAATCACCCCGCCGTCCCTCGGACAATACGCCGTCCCGCACACCGCCCACAATACCCGCGCAAAATCCGCAATCTCCGTCACCGTCGCCACCGTACTCCGCGGATTACTCGAACCGCCCGTCCGTTGCTCCACCGCAATCACCGGAGACAAACCCTCAATGAAATCCACATCCGGACGCGGCATCTGTTCCAACACCTGACGCGCCTTCGTCGACAGACTATCGATATACTTCCGGTGACCCTCCGCATACAAGGTATCAAACGCCAGCGACGACTTCCCCGAACCGCTCACCCCCGTCACCACCACAAAATGATGCCGCGGAATCGCCAGCGATACATTCTGCAGATTGTGTTCCCGCGCACCGGATATTTGAATACTCGGTGCCGGTGTTGCGCGCTTGGTTGCCATAATTAAAACCTATTAAAAAGACACAGCTTCCCCGCCGGCGCAAGTTCCCCCACACGCTTTTGCATTGCCCAACGCATGTTTTTACCTTAGATTATAAATTATGGAAAAAAAGGAAGCCAAACCCATCCTCTACGTCAAATCCGGTTGCCCATGGTGCACCGAAGCCATCAGCTATTTCAATAGCCAGGGCGTCGAGGTCGAGATCCGCAACGTCACCCAAAACCACGACTTCATGAACGCCATGGTCGCCGTCAGCGGGCAAACCAAAGCACCCACCTTTGAATACGGCGAATTCAACGTCGCCGATTTCTCCGTCGACGAATTCCTCGCCGAACTCAACGCATTCCCCCAAGTCCGAAAAAAACTCGGCCTCTGCGACGACGAGAATTAAGACCGTTACCGTCTACCTAGGAGGGCCAACACTTCTGTCAATGCACCTGCATGTTAGTGACGCGCCCTGATACCAATTCTGAGTCCGGCAGAGCCGGAAACCGCTAATCCCCGCTAATGCCCGCACATACAAAACATCAGCGTATATCAGCGGTCGCCAGCTCGGCTGGCTCTAGGTCAGGGTGAAGCATGAGCAAGCACCCAATCACACCGATCCTGCGGATGAATCCGGATCCTATCTGCGCGATTCGTGCGATTCGTAGTTTTAACCACAAGAAAAGCGGCAGGAGTGCCGCTTCCACTGTAGCCAACACGCTACCTTGAATCTGGAGCGGCGTTTTTTTTGTAACTTGTACAGCATTCGGGCGATCCCATCGTTGCAATCATTCCAACCCATCACCTAAAATATCATCCATGTTTACTCGAAAAATCACCCTTAAACTACTTCGCCTCACGCTATTGACCCTCCTTCTGGGCGCTTCCGCTTCTTTCGCCCAAGCATATCCGCCCAAGATTTCCGGTGCGCAAGAATACGTCTATAAAAAGGTGGACGGGCATACGATGAAACTCTGGGTCTACAGCCCAAAAAAGGCCGATGCCGAAGTACCCGCGATGCTCTTTTTCTTTGGCGGTGGCTGGAACGGGGGTTCGCCCACACAATTCATCCGCCAAAGCCAGCACCTCGCAAAACGTGGAATGGCGGGGATCGTGGTCGATTACCGCGTGAAGTCGCGACAGGGCGTGCGCGCGGTGAGTTGCGTGGAAGATGCGCTCGATGCCCTCCGTTACGTGACCGAAAATGCTGCTGAACTGGGAATCGACGCCGACCGCATCGGTGTGGGCGGTGGTAGCGCGGGAGGACACCTCGCAGCTTCACTCGGCACAATCCATAAAGACGACCCCGCTGCCCCAAAGGCAATGGCGCTCTACAATCCCGCCACTGTCCTCGCGCCCGTCTCCCCCGGATTTGTGAAATCCCCTCGCGCTGCCGAGCTAATCGAAACGATCAAAGCGCGGATGGCGTCGAGAAAAGGCGAACTCCGCACCCGTCTGGGAGTGGAACCGGTTGAGCTTTCTCCCTTGCACCACATTGATGCCAACACCCCGCCTGCTATTATTTTTCACGGCACGAACGACAAGACGGTTCCATACGGAACGGCGCTCCTTTTCAGCATGCAAATGAAGGCGAAGGGCGCACCGGTCGATCTCAAGACCTACAAGGGCGCGGGGCACGGCTTCTTTAACCGCGAACCCTACCTGAGCCAGACCATGGATCAACTCGACGCCTTCCTCGTCAAACTTGGTTGGCTCAAATAAAAGCAGGTATCAAATTCGCTTCCGGGGTTGTCTCTTTACGCGGCATGGTCGAAGTTGTGGGTTTGAAACGCCCGCATGACCACGACCGAGCACCCACAGGCTGAAGCCACCTATTCCCGCGACAAATGGCGCGCGCCCTTTCAGGGAATCCTGGAGGCGGGTTGGATGGCCTTTCCGCTCCTTATTGCCATACGTTATTTTGAGGCGCCGGAAACAGTAAAAGCCTTCATCGCAGGCGCGGGACCGGTGGGGTTTTTGCTCACGCCCCTGACTTTGTTTTTGGCGGCGCAGTCGGCAGCGCGCCCGAGTCATGCCTGCGCGGTGGTATTTACCCTGAGCGCCGCCCTCGTCCTCGGCGCAACCCTCGCGGGCTCCCTGCTCGTTTTCACGCTCTGCATCATCGCAAGCCAAATGGCAATGGTGCAACACGGGCCGCTCATGGTGCAAGTTTACACCATGAATTACGCCGCCCACGAACGGGGGCAACGGGTGACCACACCGTTAATGTTGACCGCGGCCTTCTCGGTGGTCTTCGCCTGGCTCGGCGGGGAGTTCCTCGACCTCAACCTCCTTAACTACAAATACCTCTTTGGATTCATGGCGCTCTGCGCCCTCGCCTGCGCCCTCGCCGTCCGGGGTGTGCCAAGCAAACCGCTCTCCACCGAGCACGTGGGCAATCCCTGGCAAAGCTTCAGCCTTATTTGGAAAGACCGCCTCTTCGGATTCATCCTCTGCGCGTGGATGCTCCTCGGGCTTGGTAACCTCATCACCCTTCCCATTCGGGTGGAATACCTCGCCAACCCCGCCTTTGGCATCAACGCCAGCAATGCCACCATCGCCCTACTCCTAGTGGTCATCCCCGCCCTCGCCCGCCTGGCCTCCACAAAATTCTGGGGACGCCGCTTCGACCGGCTCCACTTTGTCACCACCCGCAACAGCCTGAACCTTTGCTTCCTCCTCAGCATCGCCCTCTTCTTCTTTACCACTCATTTCTGGCTACTCGGGATCGCCATGGCATTTCAGGGGATCGCCATGGGCGGCGGTAAAATCTTCTGGGGGCTCTGGGTCACCAAAATCGCCCCGCCGGAAAAAGCCTCGGCCTACATGAGCATCCACATGGCACTCACCGGATTCCGCGGAACCCTCGCGCCCTTCCTTGGGTATTGGATCCTCGCCCAGTCCAGCCCCGCGCTGGTCGCATGGACGGGACTTGCCTTCATTCTCGCTGCCATCCTCCTCTTTCAAACCTTGCGCACCCACCCGCGCCTCTCCTCCTAGCGCATGCAAATCGATCCCCTTGAGCGAAGCGTGCGCCTCAGCGTGCGCGAATTGGCGAGCTTCCGCAATGCCCCGCCCGCACCGCGCAGTGGTGGCGGTTCCTGGCGCGCCTCCCTCGGGCAGGAATGGCACCAAACCGCCGCCGAACAAACCCGAAAGCAATTCCCAGACGCACAAATGGAAGTTCCCATTGAAGCGGTTTGGCGTCACCGCGACTGGACCTTCCATATTCAGGGACGCATCGACCAATCCATTCCAGCGCCCGACAAGGGGCGCACCCTTCGTGAGGTCAAAACCATCCGCGCAAACCTCCCCGCGCCCGCCGAGGAACTCGCCGCCCGCTATCCCCAACACCTCGCTCAGGTCGCGACCTACCTTGCCCTCGCCCAGGTCCTCCCCCAATTCGAAGGGCAGGCCCTCCGCGCCGAGCTCGCATGGATCGATATCGATACCGGTACCGTTCAAATCCAAACCCTCCGCGAAAACGAAGCCGCCCGTTTCACCGAACAACTCGATACCCTCATCCCTTTCCTTGAGGACCGCCGCACCGCCCGCGGACGCCTCCTCAAAGCCAAACTGAAAGCCCCTTTCGAAACCCTCCGCGAGGGGCAGGCGGAATTCAAAACCGCGCTTGAATCCGCCGCCCTCGCCGCGCCCACCCTCCTCCTGCAAGCCCCCACGGGATTCGGAAAAACCGGACTCGTGCTCGAGCACGCCCTGCAATCCCTCGTCGATGGCGTTCACGAACGCCTCATCTTCCTGAGCAGCCAATCCACCGGGCAGGTGCAAACCCGCGTGCAACTACAGGCGATGCTCGGTGACGGACTGCGCTCGGCTCAAATGCGCAACCGCCGCGAGCACCGCATCGAGACCGCCGCCCATACCTGCACGGGCGATACCCGTTGCGAAGAAAAACTCGCCGAACAATGGCACGACGCCAACCTGCGCCCGGAAACCTTTTTTCAATCCGGCAGTTTCGAACTGGAACAGGCAAGGGCGCTCGGGCGCGAAACGGGCATCTGTCCCTACGCCCTCACCAAGAGTTGCCTGCCCTATGCCGAGGTTTGGATTGGCGACGTCAATTACTGCTTTAACCCCGCCAGCCGGAACGTCTTTGGGCAAGTCTACGGCTTTGACCCCGCGCGCACCTGCCTCGTAGTCGATGAGGCACATAACCTGCCACGCCGCGCCGCCGACGCCCTGAGCCATGAATTGCGCGCCACCGAATGGCTCTTTGCTCTCGAAGCCCTCGAGTCTGCCGGTGCCAAACGACAAGTCATCGCCGTCGGTCGCGCCCTCGCCCAATGGATCGACCGACAAAAACCCGGTCAACCTCTGCCCGCGAATAAACAATACGAAGCCCTCGACCTCTGCGAAGATTTCACCCGAGGCTTTCGCGAAACCCGTCTCGATTACACCGCCACCCCGCCCTTTGCCCTCGAACTTGCCCACCGCATCAGCGACCTAGCCCGCGCCCTCGCGGAACCCGAACATCAATTCCTCGCATGGATCCCTAGCGCGGGAACCCTTCGCGCGGAATGCCTCGACCCCGCCCCCTGGATTGCCGAGTGCCTGCGACCCTTCGCCCGACAAATTCTCATGTCCGCCACCCTCGCGCCCTTTCCGGAATTCACCCAACGCTGCGGACTCAAAGCAGAGTCCCTGCAAGTGGTCGAGGGGCATGCCTCCTGGCGCGAGTCTGCCTGCCGCGTGGCGGTCGATACCCGCGTCGATACCCGCCTGAAAAACCGCCACCTCCATTACGAAACCACCGCCCGCTCGGTGGCCGCCTGCATCGCCAACAACCCCGGCGTCCCCGTGGCGGTCTTTTTCAGCTCCTATCAGTACGCCGAAAACGTCTGCGCTTATCTGAAAACCCTTGAGCCCCAGGCGCGCGCCACTATCCAACCACGCTGCCTCGAACTCGCCGAACAGGAAGCCTTCATCGAGTCTGCCCTCCTTACCGAAGACGCCCTCTTTCTCATCCTCGGTTCGAGCTACGCCGAAAGCATCGATGCCCTCGGCGGGCGCGTGCATACCGCCATCGTGGTCGGCCCCGCCCTGCCGGAAGTCAATTGCGTCCGCGAAGCCCGCGTTGACGCGCACCCCGGCCCCGATCGTGAGACCGCCTTTCACGAATGCTATCGCCTACCGGGCATGCGGCGCATCCATCAAGCCCTCGGACGACTCGTGCGTGCCCCGGGTCACCGCGCCACCATCCTTCTCCAGGGCCGCCGCTTTGCCGAGGCGCCCTACCAGCAAGCCCTCGCGCCAGAGTACCAAAGCCCGACCCGAATTGAAACCGAAGCCCAACTCTTTGATTGGCTCGCCGACAATGACCTTTTGGATTCCGAATAATATCATTGCCCTTTCCCATTTAACCCGCCATCTAAAGAAAACCTTTTTTCAGGCGCACTTTCTTACATGAGTCAAAACTTAGACTGGAACCGCAAGGACCTAATCGATTTGGAACCGCTCAGCCGGGCGGAGATAGAGACTATTTTCAAAGCCGCCGGAGCCTTCCAAAAAGCACTTCAAAAGAAGGATAAAAAACAGGCGTATCTGCAGGGACGCACGGTGGTGAACCTCTTCCTCGAGCCCAGCACCCGCACCCGGCTCGCCTTTGAGGCCGCCGCCCAAAACCTCTCCGCCGACACCATCACGGTTTCCGCCTCCGCCAGTAGCCTTACCAAAGGCGAAAGCCTCCGCGATACCGCCTGCAACCTCAAGGCCCTGCAGGCCGACATTATCATCATGCGCCACTCCGCATCCGGCGCACCCAACTACCTGAGCAAAGTGGTCGATATTCCCGTCATCAATGCGGGCGACGGTTCCCACGCCCACCCCACCCAAGCCCTGCTCGACGCCTTTACCCTCATAGATAAACTCGGACCCCTCGACGGCAAAAAAATCACCATCCTCGGCGATATCCTCTTCAGCCGCGTCGCGCGCTCCAATATCATTTGCCTCCAAAAACTCGGTGCCGAAGTCACCATCGCCGGCCCCAGCACCCTTGTCCCGGAAGGCTTTCGCGCTATGGGCGTCCGAGTTTGCCACGACCTGAAACCTGCTCTCGAAGACGCGGACGCGGTTATGCTCCTCCGCATTCAGCACGAGCGCCAAACCTCCACCCATTTCCCCTCCATTGGTGAATACACCCGCATCTTCGGGCTCAACAAAGCCCGCGCCAAATGGCTCAAACCCGGCGCCCTCATCATGCACCCGGGCCCCATCAACCGAGGGGTCGAAATCGACTCGGAACTCGCCGATTCGGAACAATCCGTCATTCTCGAACAGGTCACCAACGGCATCCTCATCCGTATGGCAGTCCTGCACCTCTGCCACTGCCACCACCGCGGCTTGAAAATCAAACTGCCCGCATGAGCGAAACTCAAAACATTCTCTGGATCCACGGCGGGCGAGTCATCGACCCCGCCAATAACCGCGACGAAACCGCCGACCTCTTCGCCGTCGACGGCATCCTCGTCGATACCCTGACCGATGCCCAAAAAACTGAAGCGCAGAAAGTAGACGCCAGCGGCCTCGTGGTCGCTCCGGGTCTGGTGGATATTCATGTGCATTTTCGCGACCCCGGCCAAACCCACAAGGAAACCATCCGGAGTGGCAGTAAAGCCGCCGCCGCGGGCGGTTACACCTCGGTCGTTTGTATGCCAAACACCAACCCCGTATGCGACAACGCCGGAACCATTCAACGCATCAACGACACCGTCCGCCAAAGCGCGGTCATCCGGATCTACACCACCGGTTGCCTAACCATCGGAATGAACGGCGAACAACTTGCACCCACGGGCCAACTCAAGGAAGCGGGTATCGTGGCCGTCACCGACGACGGCAAGTGCGTGCAGAGTAACGAAATTATGCGCCGCGCGGTGGAATACGCCCAAATGTTTGACCTCCCCGTCATGGATCATTGCCAGGACGCCAGCCTCACCGAAGGCGCCGTCATGAATGAAGGTGAATGGTCGCTTAAACTCGGTCTGCGCGGTTGGCCCAAAGCCGCCGAGGACGTCATCGTGGCGCGCAACGTCATCCTCTCTGAACTCACCGGGGCGCACATCCACATGCAGCACGTCAGCTCCGCCGCCTCGGTCGATATCCTCCGCCGGGCAATCGCACGCGGCATCCGCGTAAGCGGTGAGGCGAGTCCGCATCACATCGAGTTTACCGATGCCTGCCTCAAGGACTACGACACCCTTTACAAGATGAACCCGCCCCTGCGTACCGAGGCGGACCGCGAAGCGCTCATCGAAGGCCTCTGCGACGGCACCCTCGCCTGCATCGCCACCGACCACGCCCCGCACAGCCCCACCGAAAAAGACCAGGAATTTGACTACGCCCCCTTTGGCATCATCGGCCTCGAAAATGCCCTCGCGAGTAGTCTTGAGACCCTCTACCACAGCGGACGTTGCTCGCTCAGCGAAGTGATTGCCCTGATGACCCACAAAGGCGCGGAACTTTGCAAACTGAATGCCGGCACCCTCAGTTCCGGTGCCCCCGCCGATATCTGCGTC
Organism: Coraliomargaritaceae bacterium; assembly: GCA_965659965.1. Classification (GTDB taxonomy): domain Bacteria; phylum Verrucomicrobiota; class Verrucomicrobiia; order Opitutales; family Coraliomargaritaceae; genus UBA7445. The sequence continues at coordinate 49,309 of CBFHXZ010000002.1, read as the reverse complement.
CTCGACCCCGACGAAGCCTGGACCGTGGATTCGGAACAATTCTTCAGCCGCTCGCGCAACTGCCCTTGGAATGGCCGCAACCTGCGGGGTCGCGTTAAAGGCACCTATGTTGCAGGGCGTCCGGTCTTTGACGGAAACGGGATTACCGCCTGATTCATGTCCGCTGCCCCCGACCTTCCCGCGATTCTGCTCTCGCTACTCTTTCTGGGCGCATTGGGCGGGAGTCTCGCGCTCTGGTTTGCCCGTTGGCTCGCCCCCCGTGAAACCATTCAGGAAAAAGAACCGCTCGCTGCCTGGCCCATCGGCTGGATCAACTTCGGTATTTTTCTCTGTTCCCTCCTGGTTGGAATTTACCTCGTTCAATCCCTCGGCTTCAGCATCCTGACTGCCCTCGGAATGCTGAAGTCGGAAACCCCGGAACAGCTCACCCCGGGATTGGCGCTGGTATCCATTTTACTCCTACAATTCCCCGCGCTCTTCATCATCCTCGGCCTACGTAACTACTACCCGCAACAATTTTCCGGCGCCTTTGAGACCCGCCTCCTGCCCTGGTTGATCGCCCTCCGCAAAACCTTCCCCATCTTCCTACGCTACCTCCCCCTTGTCTGGATCGCCAGCCTCCTATGGAATTTTATTGTTATGGGCCTGCGTTCCATGGGTATCGTTGACGCCACGCCACCTCAGGAACTGGTCGAGCTTTTCAGCGGTGGCGGCAACCCCCTCCTGATCGCCCTGCTTGCATTGTCTGCCATCGTCCTTGCTCCCTACGTCGAAGAAATCCTTTTTCGCGGTTGCATCTATCGTTTCCTCAAAAGCAAAACCCTCATCCCCTTCGCGCAATTGATAAGCGGAGTGCTCTTTGCCGCTATCCACGGAAACCTTGCCTCCTTCGGCCCGCTCATTGTGGTTGGCATCCTCCTCGCCCATGTTTACGAAAAAGAAGGCAGCCTGCGCATGGCGATTTGTTTCCACGCTTGCTTCAACGCCTTCAGCCTGACCCTCATCCTCCTCGCCAGTAACTCGGAAGTCCTCCCCCTCCCATAAAGCTTGGGATTGCAAAAGACACCGGGCTTTGAAAGATACCGACCATGCACAGCATGACAGGCTATGGTCGCGGAACGGCCACCGATTCCACTCTCGGTCTCACGGCAACATTTGAATTGTCTGCGGTGAACCGCAAATCCTTTGACGCCCACATCCACGCGCCCCGCGAATGGAACGGCTTCGAGCAGACCTGCCAGGGATGGTTGCGCGGAGGGGTCCAACGCGGACGCATCAACGTTCAACTCAAAATTGAATCCGGTGAAGGTGCCGCCTCGAACTCGGGTTTGAATTGGGACGAGCCCAGCCTCGACGCGAGCATCCAACAACTGCGCGAGTACGCCGAAAAGAATGAGCTCCCGTTTGAAGTGAACAGCAGCTTCCTCCTCAACCTTGCCAAGACCCTCAAAGAGGATTCCAGCCTGCCCGATTGGAAGACTGTCGAGCGCACCCTTGAGGCCGCCTTCAAGACCGCCCTCGACGACCTCAACTCCATGCGCCGCACAGAAGGTGACGCCCTCGCCAAGGATTTACTCCAACAACTCAAAGACCTTGAGGCGCAATGCCGGGACATCGCCCAGCATGCCAAACAAAGCGTGGAGCAATACCGCGACACCCTCCTCCAACGCCTCCAAAAACTCGGCCTCGAACTCGACCTCGACGACGAACGCCTCCTCAAGGAAATTGCCCTTTTTGCCGACCGCTCAGACCTCAGCGAGGAACTCACCCGCCTCGACGCACACCTCGGGCAATTTCGCAGTTTTATCGATTCCGACGCTGCCCAAGGGCGCAAAATGGATTTCCTTTGCCAGGAGATCAACCGCGAGCTTAACACCACCGGCAGTAAATCCGCATCCATTGAGATCACCCGCGCGGTCATCGAAAGCAAAAACATCCTCGAGCGCATCCGCGAGCAGGTGCAGAATGTCGAGTAGACCCGCAAAAAAATACGTGCAAGGCAGTCGACCTTGCTCCATGATTAACAGCATATGAGCGCAGAAGTGCTACAGCAACCCAACCCTTACCGGCCCGTTATCCAATTCTCTATCCATGCAGATAACAAAGTCGGTCGTTTAAATGAACTCATCAGTCTCTTTGCCGTGCACGAGGTGCACGTCATGGCGATTTCCATTCTCGACACCACAGACAGCTCCATCATTCGGCTGATCGTGGACTACCCCGAGGAAGCGCAAAACCTGCTCGTTGAGCACAACTTTTCCTACGTGCAAAGCGGATTGATCGCGGTGGAACTGGAAGATGAATCCTTTCTCAAGACCGTCACCAGTGCCCTCGTGCAGGCCGAGATCAATATTCATTACATCTACCCCTTCCTGGTGCGACCGCGCGGACGCTACGCCCTCGCCCTCAGTCTGGAAGATAACGACCTCGCCGCCGAGACCCTTCGCCGCCACCAAATTAACGTCATCGGGCAACACGATATCGCCCGCTAGCGTTACCGCTCTACTTCATACCAAAGACCCGTTCCCGACCACGACACCCGCAAGGCATGGCAAACCGCATGTTCCATGACTACCCTCTTTCTGGAGGCGGAACTGGGCGGCGAGCGCTTCAATCACGCCGCGCTCGAACGCGCTGTTGCGGGATTGCAAACGACCACCGCGACCACGCCGCATAGCTCCACAGACGCCGCGCCACCCGTCGATGCAACGGAAGCACTGCCAACGAATTTACTTTAGGCGTCGGTCTCGGCTTCGGATTCCGCTTCCACGCCACCTTGCGCGATGGGACGCAAACTCGGGAAAAGAATCGTGTCGCGAATACTTTCCGCACCGGTCAGGAGAATCACCAGACGGTCGATGCCAAGGCCCATACCACCTGCCGGAGGCATGCCGTGTTCCAGCGCCGTGATGAAATCGGTGTCCATGTCCTGCACTTCCTCACCCACCTGTTCGAGGAACATTTGTTTCTGGATGACCGGGTCGTTTTGTTCGGAATACGCCGGCGCGATTTCCTGCCCGTTGATACACAGTTCAAAGACGTCAATCGTGCTCGGATCGCCCTCGGTGATTTTGGCGAGCGGACACAGTTCACGGGGAATGTGCGTCACGAAAGTCGGTTGAATAAGGGTCGGTTCGATGAGCTTCTCAAAGACGTTATTGGTGATTTCGTAATCCTCCAAATCGCCGTCCACCTCGATTTCGAGTGCGCGAGCTTTTTCGAGTTTCACCTCGCAGCTGTGACTGAACCAATCGGCATCGCCGGTTGCCTCCACAATCAAATCCTTATACTTCGCCTCCCGCCATTCCCCGGCGAGGTTGATAACGGTGCCGTCAGGGCGCGGGATTTCAAGACTCCCGATCACGCTTTGCGCGACGTGTTGAATCAAGCCCTGCGTGAGGGTCATCATCCCACGGAAATCGGTATAGGCCTCGTAGAGTTCCAGCATGGTGAACTCTGGGTTGTGGCGGCGCGATAGTCCCTCGTTGCGGAAGACGCGTCCGATTTCAAAGACCCGTTCCTCGCCGCCCACCAAGAGCCGTTTCAAATACAACTCCAGCGCGATGCGCATGTAGAAGGTGCAATCGAGCGCATTGAAATGTGTTTCAAAAGGACGTGCCGCCGCGCCGCCTGCCACGCCTTGCAAGACCGGTGTTTCCACCTCGGTGAAATCGCGCTCCCAAAGGTATTCGCGCATGGCTTTGATGATGCCCGCGCGTTGCTTGAAGCGTTGGCGCGAGTCGGAATTTACGATTAAATCGAGATAGCGTTGGCGGTAGATTTTTTCGTCATCAGAAAGCCCCGCCCATTTTTCCGGCAGGGGACGCAGCGCCTTGGAAACCAACGTGTAGGCAGTCGCGCGGACGGTGATCTCGCCGGTCTTGGTTTTGAAGAGGCGACCCTCCACCCCGATGATATCGCCGAGGTCGAGCTTTTTGAAATAGGTATTGTATTCGCCCTCAGGCAATTCATCGCGCGTCACGTAGGCTTGGATCTGTCCTGCCCGATCCTGAATCTTGATAAAACTCGCCTTGCCCATCACGCGGAAGACCACGATCCGGCCCGCCACTTTTACCAGAGCTTGCGCCTCGTCCTCCGCGCCCTCCACGTATGCCGCAAGCGCCGCCTTGGTCGTGTGGCTCTGTTCGCAATTTGCCGCAAAAGGATTCCGCCCCTCCGCCTGTAAGTGCTCCAGCTTCTGCATCCGCACCGCGTAGAGGTCGTGCGTGCCTTCGTGTTGTTTGTTTTCCTGAGTCATAGTGCTACACAGGTCTTTGCCGCAGAGACCCAAGATGGCAAACGCAAAAGTTACCGCTCAGGCGGCAATCCCCGCGATGACCCGATAAACAAAAGCCGCAAACTGTTCAAACACACCAGCGCAGAGCTACCCTCATGCGCCACCACCCCCACACTCAGGGGAATCCAACCCAAGACCGCCGCCAGAGTCATCAAGAAGACCGTCCCCAACGCAAGGGTCACATTCTGCCAAATCACCCGCGTCGCCTGCTCACTCAGCGACCGCGCCACCAAAAAATTATCAATCCGGTCACGCATCAAAACCACCTCACTCTGTTCAAGGGCGGCATCACTCCCGCGAATCCCCATCGCCACCGAAACATAGGCCGCTGCCAAACTGGGGGCATCATTCACGCCATCCCCCAACATCGCCACCTTGTAGCCCTTTTCTGAATACCCGGCAATCGCCGCGACCTTGTCCTCAGGTTTAAGCTCGGCCCGCACTTCCTCGATACCCAAAGACGCGCCTACCGATTCCGCCGTTCCCTTGCGATCCCCTGTGAGCATGACCGTTCGAATCCCCAAAGCCCGTAAACGCGACAAGATCCCACGTGCCTCTTCACGAACGGTGTCGCGCAATAAAATCCGCGCCACCAAATCACCCCGACAAATCCAATTCTCAACAAATTCCGCCGGGGGTTCAGGCACCGCGCGCACCCGCTCTGCCATGGGGCCTTCGAGTAACAATTCCCGCCGTCCCAGCACACAGGTGGTCGCCCCTTGACGTCCCTCCACGCCCATCCCGCTCATCGCACGAAACGCATCCATCGCCTGCAACTTCAAACCCTGCTCCTCTCCGTAGCGTTGAATCGCCCGCCCAATCGGATGCGAACCCTGCGACTCCAGCGAATATGCCAATTCCGCCGCCTCTCGCTCGCGACCCACGGGGAAACTTTCAATACGGGCCACCGACATCTCGCCCGTCGTCAAAGTCCCGGTTTTGTCGAAACATACCAAGTCCACCTCCACCAATTTCTCAATCGCTACCCCGCCCCGAAACAAAATCCCCTGCCGCGCGCCCCAGGCAATCGCCGCCAATATCGCTGAGGGTATCGAAAGCACCAACGCGCAGGGACTCGCCACAACCAGCAAAGTCATCGCGCGATAAAACGAGGAACGCATCCCCTCACTGTTTTCAAAAGCCGGGATCCCAAAGCCCCACCACCACACAAAAAACATCAAACCCGTCACCAAGAGGACCAACAAAGTATAGCCCGTTCCAAAACGATCCGTAAAACGTTGACTGGAAGCCTTCAAGTGCTGCGCCTTGTGAATCAAATGAATCACTTTTTGTAGCGCACTCTCATCCACCCGCCGCAAGACCTCCGCCTCCACCGTGCCCCATAAATTCAAAGTGCCACTGTAAACCGAATCCCCCTCCGACTTGGAAATCGGGTGCGCCTCCCCTGTAAGGGTCGATTCATCCACCGCGCTCTCTCCCGAACGCACCGATGCATCCACCGGGAAAATTGCCCCGGGCTTTACCTGAATGACATCCCCGACCTGAACCGCTTCCACCGGAACCTCGGAAAAATTCCCTGCCCCGTCACGGACCCACGCCACCTTGGGCGCGTCCTTGAACAAACTGTCGATTTCCTTGCGGGTCCGGTCCGAGGCAAAGGCCTCCAACGCGCCCGAGAGCGAAAAAAGAAAGAGTAAGAGCACCCCCTCGTTCCATGCCCCAATCGAGGCTGCCCCCAAAGCCACGACGATCATCAGGAAGTGAATATCGAGTTCCCCTTTCGGTAACCCCGCCCGCACATCCACCAAAGCGTCCCAACCGCCCGCCAGCATCGCCACCACATACAGCGCGATCAACCAGCCACCAGTCACCCCAAAAAACGATCCCAGCAAACACGCTAATATCCCCAGCAATCCACACAGCAGAGCCAACCCCCCCAGCACCCGCCAGTCCTCCGTCGCATGGCTGTGCTCGTGCACCGCCCGCCCCTGCAAAAAATTCAAGAGCCGTTCCCTCCAGCAAGTCGCCTTGTCCGTCTTTTCATTTGCGCTCATCTTACATATATACCGTATCTTTTCGCCCCCAAACCCCAAGGCCCAAATAAAAAGAATTCCCTCTGCGCTTTCCAAAGCCCCGATTTGCTGTTCATCTGAAATGCTATGATTGGACTCATCGAAAACAGCGGCAGCGCCCCCGTGGCAGGCTACCTCATGCCGCTCGTTGAGGCTATCTTCAAAGAGGGCGGTCACCTCCAGTCCGTCCTCAAACTCGACCACCGCCCCCAGCAATACGCCATGGCGCTCGCCGTCGCCGATTCCCTTGAATCTGGCAAACCCCTCCTCTTCGAAGCCGGCACCGGAGTCGGCAAAAGCCTCGCCTACCTCGTCCCGGGCCTTATCCACGCCGTTACCACTGAGCGCCCCTGCGTCATCTCCAGCCATACCATCTCCCTTCAGGAACAAATACGTAGCAAGGATCTCAAAATCTGCCACCAGCTCTTCAAAGCCGTCCCGGAACTCAACACCTACGCTAAGTTCAAAACCGCCCTCATGGTCGGGCGCGGCAATTACTGTTGTACCACCCGACTCAAAAACGCCCTCAAAGACGCCCAGAGCGGTCAAGCCGACCTCTTTCCCAACGACGAAAAAAACGACCTCATCCGCCTCGCCAAATGGTCTGCCGAAAGCACCAATGGAGTCGTACAGGAACTCTCGCCCCTACCCCTCCCCAACGTCTGGGACGCCATCAATGCCGACAGTTCCACCTGTTCCCGAAAAAACTGCGACCCCGCCGCCTGCTTCTACCAACGCGCCCGCCAACAACTCCAGCAGGCGAACTGCGTCATCGTTAATCACAGCCTCCTCTTTGCCCTCATCAATGCTGGCATGCCCCCAGGCGGCGATAAACCCGGTATCCTCCTCCCCGACGACTTTGTCATCCTCGACGAGGCCCACCGCATCCCCGCCATCGCCACCGAACATTTCGGAATCCACCTCAGCAACTACGCCGTCGACCGCGCCCTCAAACGACTCTACAACCCCAGAAACAAACGGGGTGCCCTTAAAAAAGAAGGCGACCACTACGACTTCGCCGCCGTCGAGGAAGCCCTCGCCGCCAACCACGAATTCTTTGCCTACCTCCACGAAAACTTCCTCACCAAGCAATCCATTCGACGACTACACGAGCCGGAATTCTGTGAAAACATCCTCAGTGGCCCCCTCAAAGCCGTCACCGAACGCCTCGCCGCACGCATCCAAAAAACCGACGACGAACGCCAACAAGACGAACTACGCGACCACCGCAACCGCCTCCTCGGGTACTGCGACGCCGTCAGCGGATTCATCGCCCTCGCCGAAGAAGGCCACGTCCATTGGCTCGAACGCGGCGGTAAAAAAGGCCAGACCATCACCCTCCGCAGCGCTCCCCTCGACGTCGCACCGGAACTCCGCGAAACCCTCTTCAGCCGGCACACCGCCGCCGTCCTCACCAGTGCCACCCTTTCCAATGGCCACAACCTCGACCGTTTCCAAAGCCTGGTCGGAGGTGAGGCCGCCGAGGCACAACTGGAGTCCTCCCCCTTCAATTACCCCGAAAACACCCGCCTCTTCATCGCCAACGACGCCCCCCTGCCCGAACCTGGCGCCGGACGCCTCGACCTCGACTACCTCGCCAATATGATCTGTTGGTGCAGCCGTCGCGTGGAGGGCGGAACCCTCGTCCTCTTCACCAGTCATTTCGACCTCCGCCAAGTCCGCGAACGCAGTGCCGATTTCTTTAAAAAAATCAACCGCCCCCTCTTCGCCCAGGGTCTCGATCACGGACGCTCCGAGCTCACCCGCCATTTTGCCGAAGCCGGCAACGGCGTTCTCTTTGGGACCGACAGCTTCTGGACCGGCGTCGACGTTCCCGGCCCCGCCCTTTCCCAAGTCATCATCACCCGCCTCCCCTTCGAACACCCCGGCCATCCCGTCAGCGAAGCCCGCAGCGAACATTGCCGGATGCAGGGCGGTAACCCCTTTGCCGAACTCGCCATACCCGACGCCGTCGTCCGCTTCCGCCAGGGCGTCGGCCGACTCATCCGCCGACACAGCGACAAGGGCAATATCGTCGTCCTCGATTCCCGCATCCTCACCAAACCCTACGGGCGCCATTTCCTCGAAGCCCTCCCCATTCCCACCTACGAACGCTTCAACCGCGATAACCGCAAAACCGTCTTTGACGATTCCGCTTTTGCCTAAGCACTGCTTCCCTATAACCTTTTCCAACACCATGACCAAATCCGAAACCTTCCGCACAAAAGTCGAGGCCCAGCCCGACAACATGCTCTTCCGCTTCAGCCTCGCCCAAGCCCTCACCGAAGAAGGCGAAAACATCGCCGCTATCCCCCACCTCGAGCGCTGCGCCCAATCCCGTGACGACTGGATGCTCCCCCGCATCCTCCTTGGCAAAGCCCTCCTCCAGGACGGACAAACCGCCGCCGCAAAACCCATCCTACAAAACGCCCTCCAACTCGCCATCGAACAAGACCACCGCGAACCCGCCGCAGAAATTCAAAAAATCCTCGCCGACCTCGCATAAGTTGCTTCACAGACATGCCGGAACACTACCCACTCAACTGGAACGCCCCCCTCCTGCCCGCCGTCACCGCCGGGCTCCTCAAACGGGCACAGGACGAGGGCCGCGACCTCAGTCACCTCCTTGTCCTCGTCCCCACCCGCCAATCCGGACGCCGTCTCCACCAAAGCCTCACCCAAGCCCGCCCGGATTTAAAACTCCCCACCATCCGCACCCCCGACGCCTTCCTTTCCGAAGCCCTCCCCGAACCCGCCCCCGCAGGTGAACGCGCCGTGCTCGCCGCCTGGTTCGCCAGCCTCAAAGGCCTCAACTTTGCGGATTACCCCGCCGTTTTTCCCAAAGCACCGCCCACCTCAACCGCTTGGCTCCTCTCCATGGCGCAGAGCCTCCTCCAACTCCGCCGTGAACTCGGCGAAGCCGGACTCACCATCGAAGCCGCCGCTCAAAAAGCCGCCGAGGCAGAAATGGAAACCGAACGCTGGCGTCAACTCACCCGCCTCGAACAACACTACCTCGCTACCCTAGAGCAACGCAGCCTTCGCGACCCCCTCATCGCCCGCCGCCAAGCCGCCGAAAATTTCCAAGCTCCCGCACAGCTCAAAGGCATCGTCCTCGTTGCCACCCCGGACCCGCAGGCGCTCCCCCTCCTCGCCCTCAACCGCGCCGCCGATAGCCTCACCGTCGAAGTCTGGCATTACGGCCCCCCCGAATGTTTCGACACCTGGGGGCGTCCACGCCCGGAGCTCTGGGCAGAGCGTCCCCTTCCCTTCGAAGACTGGGGCGTGCAACTCCAATCCTGCGCCGACCCCCGCGCGACCGCCGCCACCCTCGCGGAAAACGTCAGCGACGACCCCGCAAACCATTGCCTTGGCATCGTCGACCCCGCCCTCGCACCCTTTGCCGAACGCGCCCTCCAACAAAAAAAACGCCCCAGCTACGACCCCGAGGGACAAGCCCTCCACCTCGGCGGCTTCGGTCACCTTGCGGAAATCTGGTGCCAGTTTACCGAACAGGCAAGCCTCCAGAATATCCGCTCCCTCCTCCAAAACCCGCTCGCTTACCAATCACTCGCCCTCGACGTCCCCACCGAAAACCTCCTCGCGGAAATCGACCGCCTCTTCGAACGACACCTCTGTCCCGACCTTCAAAGCTGCCTCCATTTTTGCCGCGACCCCCACCTCGGCACCGCCCTCGAAAAAATCGACCGCACCCGCCGCGCCCTCCTCAAAGGCAACAACTTCCCTCAAGCCCTACGCGCACACTTTCAAACATACCCCGCCACCCAGAGCGACGACCCCACCGCCGATTGGGAAAGCCTCGACCTTTGCCTCGAAGCCGCTGCCGACGCCGCTGAACATTTCCCCAAACTCCCCCCCGCCTTTCACCGCCTCGCCTTCAAACAAGCCCTTCGTCAAAGCAAAACATACCCCCAGCGACCCGAACGCGCCCACGACCTCCTCGGTTGGCTCGAGCTCCTCTGGAATGACGCCCCCCGCCTCACCCTTGCCGGACTCAACGAAGGCATCGTCCCGGAAGCCGCCGCCGGCAACACCTTCCTGCCCGAAACCCTCCGCGAAACCCTCGGCCTCCGCACCGAAGCCCAACGCTTCGCCCGCGACGCCTACCTCCTCGAAGCCCTCTGCCGGCGCCGCGCCCACCACGACGGCGAAATCCATTGCCTCATTCCCCAATCCCTCGCCGACGCCACCCCCGCCAAACCCTCCCGCCTCCTCTTTCAGGCCGAGGACGCCCCCTTCCTCCAACGCATTCAGACCCTCTTTAAAACCGATGCCGAGGACGAGCCCATCGACGCCTCCGCCATCGCGCACCGCCAACCCTGGCGACTCACACCCCCGCCCGACCTCGCTCTCCCCCAACATTTCTCCCCCAGCAGTCTTCGCAATTACCTCCACTGCCCCTTCCGCTTCTTTCTGCGTCACATCATGGGTATGCGCCCCGCCGAACTCGCCGCCCGCGAACTCACCCCCGCCACCTTCGGCACCTGCCTCCACGATGTCCTCGCCGAACTTGCAGGCCGTACCCTCGACCCCGAGCTAAAACCCGAAGCCCTCACCCGCGAACTCCAAAAAGCCACCGCCCAACGCCTCCAACAACAATTTGGCAAACGCCCCTCCTTCGCCCTCCGCCTTCAACAGGAAGCCCTCGACGGACGCATCCAGGCCTTTGCTCACCGCCAACTCGAAAACCTCGAACTACACGGCGCCACCCAGATACAGGCGACCGAGGCACCCTTTGAAATGACCCTCGAAGGCTTCAAAATCAAAGGCGTCATCGACCGCGTCGACGAAGGCAAAAACGGCATCACCCTTTTCGATTACAAAACCGCCGACACCCCCAAGACCCCCGCGCAGGCACACCTCGCCAGCGCCAATACCGCCGACGCCCCCAAACACCTCCCCCCCGAGGCAGCCTTCCACCTCGACGGCAAAGACCTTCGCTGGACCGACCTCCAACTCCCCCTCTACGCCCTCGCCACCCGCGAAGCCCAGCCGGACAAGCAACGCCCGCGCCTCGCCTACATCAACCTCGCCAAAACTCAGGACAAAAGCGCCTTCGATTATTGGGAAGACTTTAGCGACGACCACCTCGCCGCCGCCCGCGACTGCGCCCTTGCCACCATCCGCCAAATCAAGGACGGGGTCTTCTGGCCCCCCAATCAACGCATCCGCGAGGAATACGACGACTTCGCCCCCCTCTTTCCCGACGGCATCGAAAACGCCGTCGATACCGACGCCTTTCAATGTTACCGCTTCAAAACATAGCCATCGCGGCCTCCGCTGGCTCGGGTAAAACCTACCAGCTCACCAACCGCTTCATCACCCTCTTGCACCACGCCGAGCAACCGGAACGCATCATCGCGCTCACCTTTACCCGCAACGCCGCCGGTGAATTCTTCAACAAAATCATCCAGAAACTCAGCGACGCCGCCGCTTCCCCCCAAGCCGCCGCCACCCTTTCCCGCGAGCTCCATATCGATGCCGACCCCGACCGCTACCGCACCCTCCTCCGGCTCCTCGTCAGCCGCATGCACCGCCTTAACCTCCAAACCCTCGACAGTTTCTTCTTCCGCATCGTCAGCGCCTTCTCCCTCGAACTCGGACTCACCGGCAACCTCCAACTCCTTGACGCCAGCAGCGAACCCCGTCTCCGCCGCGCCGTCTGCGATGCCCTCGTCCATAACCGAGGCGAACTCGACGAAGAACTCAACGAATTCTGGCAGGCCTTCAAACAAGCCACCCACGGACAACAAACCCGCAGTATCGAAAAGACGGTCTCCCAATTCATCGAGAACCTCTACGAACTCTATCTCGAAGCCCCCGACCCGGAACTCTGGGGTCAGGAAAAACAAATCTGGCGTGGAGAGACGGGTTGCCCATTCACAACAAAAAATCGCGAACCTGCCGACTGGCTTGGCCTCGGCGCAGCCCTCCGCGAGGCCGCCGTGGAAGAGCCCGGATTTACCGACGCCAAACGCCGCTACTTCCTGACCGCCGCCGACCTCGTCCAAAACTACCCCGCCCAGGAAAAACTCAACGCCCTCCTCACCAACGCCCTCGACGTCATTCAAGCACTTCGCGACGGACACGCCTTCGTCAAAGCCGGCGGCAAAAACCCTACCCAACTCAGCCGCCCCCTCCACGCCGCCCTCCTCGCCTGCGTCGATGCCATCCTCGCCCACCATCTCCAGCGCGCCCTCCAAAACACCCGTGGCGTTCACCGCATCCTCCAAGCCTACCACCAGCACTACGACCAACGCATCCGCCGCCCCGGACGCCTCAACTTCAACGACCTCACCCGACTCCTCAGCCCCGACGAATCCAGTTCCCTCCTCGCCAACCCCGACCCCACCGCCCGACTCCTCCTCGAGTTCCGCCTCGATGCCCGCTTCGACCATTGGCTCTTCGACGAATTCCAGGACACCAGCCGTCCCCAATGGGCCGTCGTTCAAAACCTCATTGACGAAATTATACAGGACGCCTCCGGCGAACGCTCGCTCTTCTACGTCGGCGACACCAAGCAATGCCTCTACCTCTGGCGCGGCGGCGACGACCGCCTCTTCCACGAAATCGCCGAGCACTACCACCCCGCCATCCAGCCCGAAAGCCTCGCCACCTCCTGGCGTTCCGCACCCGCCGTCCTCGAAGCCGTCAACACCGCCTTCAACGACCTCCCCGCCATCGCCGAACGTTTCTCCTCCGCCGTCGCCGAACGTTGGCGCAAAGCATGGGAACCCCACAGCCCCGCCCCCGATAATGCCAACCTCCCCGGCTACGCCTGTTGCCTCCAGGCCAGCAATGCCGAAGACCAATCCGAGTGGGAACGCACCCGCGATATCCTGAAATCCCTCGACCCCCGAAAAAATAAAATCAGCGTCGGTTGCCTCGTCCGCCAAAATAAAGACGCCACCGCCCTCGCCGATTACCTCCGCGCCGAGATCCCCGGCCTCCCCGTGCAGACCGGTTCCGCCATTCGCCCCGCCAGCGACAACCCCGCCGGCGCCACCCTCCTCCAATTCCTCCGCCTCGCCGCCCACCCCGGCGACGCCCTCGCCCGAGGCTACCTCCAGTGGCTCGACCACAGCACCCCCGGCGAAGCCCTCGCCCACCGCGCCCCCCAATTCCGTGACCGTTGCCATACCCACGGCTTCGCCCGCGCCACCGATTGGGCCGCCCAACAAATCCGCGCCAAGCTTCCCCCCGACGATGCACGCGCCCATCAACGCCTCGAACACCTCTGCGAATACGCCCGCGATTACCAACTCGAAGACGAACGCTCCCTCGACGGATTCCACGAATTCCTCACCGAGCGCAGCAGCAACGAAACCACCACCGGTCAAGTCATCATCGAAACCATCCACAAAGCCAAAGGACTCGAATACGACGCCGTCATCCTACAAGTCGCCGGCAACGCCGGACCCACCGAATCCCGAATCGCACCCCGCCGACAACCCGACGGCTCCATCGACTGGATCCTCGAACCCTTCAAAAAGGAATGCATGCAGGCCGACCCCCAACTCGCCACCTTCCGCGAAAACGACCACCAACAACGCGACTTCGGCAACCTCTGCATCGCCTACGTCGGCATGACCCGCGCCAAGCAAGCCCTCTACCTCATCCAACCCGCCGGACGTATCCAGAGCAAATCCATCGCCGGACAATTCCAGCAGGCCTTCGGACAGGAACCCGACCCCAACGGCCTCCTCTGGGAAACCGGAGATGCAGATTGGGTTGGGAAGAGATAGAAAAGACAGGAAGCAAAGTGTAATACTTTAACCACCAATGGGATTGAAAGTGGAAGCGACACTCCTGTCGCTTTTCCTGCATAAGTGGGGATTTGCCCGCGACTTGTCCGCCGTATCCTTGGCGTAGGTGGACGGGATAGATAAGCGTTAATGAGCGCCTATTAGTGGTTGCCAGCTCTGCTGGCCTCTGTGTGCTCAGTGCCTCGGTGGTGAATCCCTGATAGGTAAACCGACAGGAGTGTCGCTTCCACGGTTTTGCGGTGTCTACCCTGCCCTAGATGCGTTCTTCCCAGTCTTTGAGTTGTTGGGCGAGGGTTTTGGGGCCGGGCATGCCGGGGGCTTCGCGGGCGGCGAGGGCGCGGTCTAGGTCGAAGATCTGTGTCCAGTCAGCTTCAAGGGCGGGGTTGATTTTGGCGACGTCTTGGTGGGCGAGTTCGTTGAGGGGGGTCTCTGATTTTTCGGCGAGGGCGACGAGTTCACCGACGGCGTGGTGGGCTTCGCGGAAGGCGACGCCTTTTTGTACAAGGTAATCGACGAGGTCGGTTGCGAGGAGCATGGGGTCGGCGACGGCGGCAGCGCAACGCTCGGGGACGGGTTCGACGCCGGGGAGGCAGGCGGCGAGGACGTCGAGGATGAGGAGGGTCTGGTCGGCGGAATCGAAGACGGGGGGTTTGTCTTCCTGAAGGTCGCGGTTGTAGGTAAGGGGGAGTCCTTTGACGAGGGTGAGGAGGGTTTGATGGTTGCCGTTGAGGCGGGCGGCCTTGCCCCGGATGAGCTCGAAGGCGTCGGGGTTTTTCTTTTGGGGCATGAGGCTGGAACCGGTGGTGAAGGCGTCGGGGAGTTGGACGAAGCCGAACTCGGCGCTGTTCCAGAGAATCATATCTTCGGCGAGGCGGGAGAGGTGGAGCCCGATGGTATTGCAGGCGGCGGCGAAGTCGAGGTAGGCGTCGCGGTCGCTGACGGCGTCCATGCTGTTAGTGGTGCAACGGGGTTCGCCTTCGGGATTGGTAAAGCCGAGTTCGCGGGCGACAAATTCGCGGTCGATGGGAAGGGTTGAACCCGCAATGGCTCCGGAACCGAGGGGGCAAATATTCGCCTGTTCGTGGACCATGGCGAGGCGGTTGCGGTCGCGGTCGAGCATTTCAACGTAGGCGAGGAGGTGGTGCGCCATGGGGACGGGCTGGGCGCGTTGCAAATGGGTATAGCCCGGAATAATGACGGACTGGGTGCGCTCGGCGAGGGCGAGGAGTTCGCGCATGGCTTCGCTGAGGGCGTCGTAGATGGCTTCGCAATGATCCTTGAGCCAGAGGCGCATATCGGTGGCGACTTGGTCGTTGCGACTGCGGGCGGTGTGGAGTTTCGCGGCTGCGGGTTCGCGCTGGGTGAGCGCGTGCTCGATGTTCATGTGGACATCTTCGTGGGCGGTGTCCCATTCGAAGGTGCCCGCTTCGATTTCCGATTCAATGGCGTCGAGTCCGGCGTGGATGGCGTCGCGTTCGGCCTCGGTGAGGATGCCGACATGGGCGAGCATGGCGGCGTGGGCGCGGCTGCCTTTGATATCGTAGGAGGCGAGTCGGTGGTCAAAGGAGACGGATTCTCCGAGACGCAGCATAAGGGCGTCGGGCGCGTCGCTGAAGCGTCCGCCCCAGGTGGCCTGTGATTGCTTATCGGTCATGGTATTAAAAATTGCGGGAATGTGGCGGGTGGCAACGCTCAACTGCGTTGGAGGGGGGATAAGATTTGGGCGGGATTTTCGGCGGGGGGATGGCAGGTAGCGCCGAGGCAGAGTTGGCAAGCGGCGGAGTCGTCCCCTTCCCCGGGGTCGGTTTGGATGAAGATGCGTTGCCAGGGGTATTCGAGGAGGGCGGTGCGGAGGGCTTCGAGGTCAGTGGCGGGGCCGGCCTGTAGGTGGATGATGCCTCGGGTCTCGCCGGCGAGGGCTTCGAGTCCGTGGGCGACGCCCGAGGCGACCCGCGCGGCGTAGTCGGCGTAAACGGGACGGGCGGCGTTGAGGGCTTCAGCGTAACGGCTTTCACCGGTGAGGGCATGCAGGGCGCTGAGGGCGTGGAGGAGGCTGCTGTTGCCGGAGGGTTGGGCGTTATCGAACCATTCCTTGCGGCGGGTGACGGGGGTCTCGGCACCTTCGGCGGTGAAGAAACAGCCCGGAGCAAGCGGGTCGATGAAATGGGTAAGGGCGTAATCGATACAGGTTTGGGCGCGTTGGCGGTAGGTGGCGGCGGCACCTGGTTCGAGCCAGTCGATCTTTGACGCGACGGCGAGGAAGGCCTCGGCGGCGAGGGCGTAGTCGTGGAGGAAGGCGTCAATGGAACTGCCCGCTCCCTCGTAGTAAACGGAGTGCAGGGCGAAGGACTCCCCTTCTACGCGGAAGGCGTCCCAGATAAAATCGGCAGCGGTGCGGGCGCGCTGGAGCCATTCAGGGTGGCCGAGATAGAACCCTGCCTCGGCGAGGGCGCGGATGGTGAGGGCGTTCCAGGCGAGGGAAAGTTTGGGGTCGCGCCCGGGGGCGGTTCGGGTTTTTTCGCGGTGTTGGCGGAGGGTATCGCGGGCGGGCGCGAGTGCTTCGCGGCGGGTGAAGTTGGGTTCGACGAGGGCGGGGTTGCTTGTGCCGTTTTCGAAGTTACCGCCGGGGGTAATGTTGTAGGCGGCGCGGATTTCGCGGGATTGGGCGGGGCCGAGGACGGTGTCGATTTCCTCCGGATCCCACACGTAGAACAGGCCTTCCTCGCCATCGCTGTCGGCATCGAGGGCGGCGTAGAACCCACCGCCCGGGGCAGACATCTCGCGCTCGAGCCAGCCGATGGTTTCGGTGACCACTGCGGCGTAAAGGGGGTCTTTGTTTTCGACCCATGCCCGGGTGTAGCTCTCGACGAGGAGGGCGTTGTCGTAGAGCATTTTCTCAAAGTGGGGAATAAGCCAATGATCGTCGACGCTGTAACGGGCGAAGCCGCCGCCGAATTGGTCGAAGAGCCCGCCGTGCGCCATGGCGCGGAGAGTGATGCCGCGGACTTCGTCGATACGTGCGGGAAGCTCGGGGTCGGCCTCGCTGAGGGCGGGCAGGTGGCGGACGGTATCGAGGAAATTGAGGGTCATGGCGGCGGGGAATTTGGGTGCGCTGCCAAAGCCGCCGTATTGGTCATCGTGATTGCCGCAGATGCCCTGTGCGGCTTGGATGAGAGCGTCGTCATTCCAGGCGGGGCCGCTCTGTTGGTTGGCCGCCATGATGTTCTTTTGGATGGACTCGGCGTTTTCGAGGAGTTCGTCCTTTGAACGGGTGTAGAAATCGGTGATCCGCATGAGGAGCTGCGGCCAGGGAATGAGTCCGTTGCCGCGGTCCTCGGGCGGGAAATACGTGCCGCCGAAGAAGGGACGTCCGTCGGGCAGGCAAAAAACGTTGAGGGGCCAACCGCCCTGATGCTGGAGCATTTGCACGGCTTCCATGTAAATTTGATCGACGTCGGGGCGTTCCTCGCGGTCGACTTTCACGCAGATGAAATTGCGGTTCATGAGACCGGCGATGTAGTCGTCCTCGAAACATTCGTGCGCCATGACGTGGCACCAATGGCAAGCGGAGTAGCCGATGGAAACGAGGAGGGGTTTATCCTCTGCGCGTGCCTGTTCGAGGGCGGCCTCGCCCCAGGCTTGCCAATGCACGGGGTTGTCGGCGTGCTGGCGCAGGTAAAGGCTGTTGGAAGTGTGGAGTTCGTTTAGCATTGGGCAGGGCAAAGGTTTTAGAAAATCGCGCTCAGGTCAACCCATCCGCAAATTGACATTGCAGGTCGGCCCTCAGGGCACAAAGTTGAGTTTTCAAGATGCCTACAATTCGCGTATTATCCGACCGGGTCGCCAATCAAATCGCCGCTGGCGAGGTGATAGAACGCCCGGTGGCGGTGGTGAAGGAATTGGTGGAAAACAGCATCGATGCAGGAGCGACGCGGGTGGAGGTGGAATTTCGCGAGGGCGGGAAGTCCTACATTCGGGTGGAGGACAACGGATGCGGGATGTCACCGGATGCGGCGCTTTTGTCTTTGGAACGCCACGCCACGAGTAAGATCCGTGAGACTGCTGACTTGGACACGATTGCGAGTTTTGGATTCCGTGGGGAGGCCCTGCCGTCGATTGCCTCGGTTTCGCGTTTTAATTTGCGCACGCGGGCGGAGGGTTCGGAGCACGGGACGGAGATCGTGGTAAATGGGGGCAAACTCCTCGACCGGAAGGAATGCGGGATGCCGGTGGGAACGGTGATTGAAGTGGCGCAATTGTTCAATGCGGTGCCCGCCCGGCGGAAATTTTTAAAGGCGACGAGCACGGAGACTGCGCACATCACTTACAATTGCCGACTCATCGCCCTCGCCCACCCGAAGCTTGCCTTTCGTTTGACGGAGAACGGGCGGGTCGTTTTTCAATCCCCCGCCTGTGAAACGCTGAGCGACCGCATCGGGGAAATCTGGGGCAAGCGAATGGTGCAGGATCTCATTCCGGTGGAAGCAAAGGATGTGAAGAAGGGTCTGCGCCTGACGGGCTTGACGGCGAAACCCGGAGTGGGACGGAGCACGCGGCGGGAATTAATCACGCTGGTGAACCGACGACCAGTGGATAGCCGGACGCTGGGCTTTGCGGTCTTGGATGCCTACCACGGACGGATTCAAAAGGGGCGTTACCCGCCGGCATTCCTCTTTCTGGAAATCGATTCGCGGGCGGTGGACGTAAATGTGCATCCGGCAAAACGGGAGGTGCGTTTTCGGAACGAGGGGGAGGTGCGGCGTTTCGTGCTGGAAGCGGTCTCGAAGGCCTTGGAAAAATTTGAAGGGGTAAAGGCGACCGTGCCGAAGCCTGCTCCGCGCACGGAGACCAAAGCGATCCCGCAGCTTTCGCCGACGCTTCCGAAACCGACGCTTCCGGTAAAACCGGTGGCAACAAAACCGGCGGCAAAGAGCCCTGCCCCGCCAGCGGCGAAAATCCCGGAAGTGACGGCAATACCGCCCGCACCCGCACCCGCGCCCGCTCCGGAAAAAGCGGCGGCCGAACAAAAGGATTGGGAATGCCTAAAGCTCTTTAAGCAACGATTGGCGCTCTTTGAGACGAGTCGCGGTTTGGTCCTGCTGGATTTGCGGCGGGCGGATCAACGGGTTCGTTTTGAACGTATTTTATCAGGTGATGTGGCGGGTGAATCCCCGCGTCAAAGGCTCCTGCTTCCGGTTCCGCTGGAACTGGAACCACTGGCGGCGGAAGCCTTGGAACGCCAAAAGAAATTCCTGCGGGAACACGGTTTTGAAATCGAGGCCTTCGGGCGCAATTTCTACCGGGTGGAATCGGTGCCCGATTGGTTGCGCATGGAAGACGCGGAGGTGTTCATCCGTGATTTAATCGACCTCTTGCGGCAACGAGGAAAGAGCGCGGGGACGGTCATCTGGGAACAGGTAGCACAACTGGCGGTGAAGGACAGTTACCGGAGCGGCGATGCTTTGAATATGGAACAGGCGGAACGGCTGGCGGGGGAACTTTTGGGTTGCGACAACCCGCACACTGCACCGGATGGAAAACCGACTTTTACAGAGGTGAGCTGGAAGGAATGGGACCGCCGCTTGGGCGGGGGGTAAGTCCAGGGTTTTAGTTCCCGCGCTGAATGCGGCGGCGCACCATGGTATGCGCTGCATCGGGCACCCAGTCTTCCCAACCCGGAGCACCGGATTCGATTTCCTTGAGGAGGGTGCGTCCGGTCTTGCTGAGGAGAACGGGGTCGCCTACTCCAATGGCGTGCACGCGTTTGTTCTGCATCAGATGTTGGTAGAAGTACTGCCAATTTTTGGGGGCTTTGAAATTATTGGCGGTGACGAGTTCCTTGCTGCGGGTGTTGTGCCAGGGATAAACGTAGAGCTGAACGCGGTTCTTGAAAAGACGGCCAAAGGATTCGAGGATGCCGCCGGAAAGGTTGGCGGACCATTTGCTTTTAAAGAGTTCGTTGAGGAGGCCGATGCTGAGAATGATGCCAATGGGTTCTTCGGTGTAACGACTGAGGTAGGTGGCGATGCGGTGGAATTCCGCGCTGCTGGAAATGAGAACGGTTTTACCGAGGGCCTGGAGGGCGTCAGCGCGGTCGATGAATTCCTCGTGGTCGAGGGCGCCGTCGCGGAGAAGGTTGTTGGTACTGATTTCGCAGAGCTCGATGGCTTGGTCGGCATCGCCGTTTTCCAGTTCGGCATCAAAGACCACACGCGCTTGGGAGACCATGTCGAGGTGGAGTTTGAGGACGGGATTAAAACTGCCGCGCATGAGGAGGATGGGGCGGTTGTGCAGGGCGTCGGCGGCTTGCACAACCTCGCCGTTTTTATCGAACATGGCGGCGTCAGTGAGCCCGCTTTGCACGAGTTGAAGCGCGCAGAGGCGGTTGTCCACGTAACGGAAACCCTCGCCACTGAACCGGAGCATGTCGATTTCCATGGAACCGGGCGTGAGGTTGTCGGCAAGGGAGGCGACGAATTGCTCGAGGCTGTCGCGGTGGTAGAAGGCGGCGTAGATCAGGTTGACCCCGACTTTTCCGAGGACGTCCATTTGCTCGGAATTGGTCTCGTCAAGAAGGCGGAGGTGCAGGACGATTTCAACCGGTTCGGTTTGGGGTTTAAGCTGGAAGCGAACCCCGATCCAACCGTGGCATTCGTCATCATCCTGGTAACCGCGAGCGCGGACGGTATTGCAGAACGAAAAGAAAGTGGTGTCTTTGCCACGCTGGGACCCGAGGCGTTCCTCAAGGAGTTGGTATTCGTAGGCGAGCATGGAACTGAGGCGTTGCTGCGAGACGTAGCGTTTTGCCTTTCCGTAGAGCACATCGCTCATGGTCATGTCGTATGCCGAGATGGTCTTGGCAACCGTGCCCGCGCTGGCGGAGACGCGAAAGAAATAATTGGCGGTTTCCTGCCCGGCTCCGATTTCGGCCAGGACGCCGTATATGGGAGCATCGAGATTCAGCGCAAGCGCTTTATCATAGGTGGATTGCGTTTTCTTTTTTGAGTTCGTTGGCATGACTGTTATTGCTTCGATCCTGTCAAAGCCTGATGCATTTTACGAGCCAGAACCGCAGGACGACCGTGACTTTATTCCAGCCCGAGCTTGGCGCGCCCCGCCTCGGAAATCATGTGCGGGGTCCATGCCGGTTCCCAAACGATTTCAACCTCTGCACTAGAGACCGCTGGCAGGGCTTCGATGCGTTGACGGGCATCGTCGGCAATCACCGGCCCCATGCCGCAACCCTGGGCGGTAAGCGTCATCTTGACCGCGATGGCATGACGCCCCTCGGCGTCGGCATCGGCGATGCTGAGGTCGTAAATCAGACCGAGGTCGACGATATTAACGGGGATCTCGGGATCGAAGCATTGCTTCATCGCTTCCCAAACGATGGCTTCACTGAAAGGCTCGGCGGTGATGTCTGAATCGGCTTCGGCTTGGGAATTCGCGGCTTCCAATTCCGCGGCGGCTGCAGCGCCGAGGGCATCCCAATCCTTGCTGGCGAGGCGGAAGAGTCCGGAATCGGTGCGGATGGTGACCGTACCGCCAAGCGCCTGCGAGATACTGGCACGAGTTCCGGCAGGTAAAACCTGTTCAGCTCCCTCGGGAATAATGGTGGCAGTGGTTTCGCGGGTGAGGGTGAGTTCTTGATCAAAGGGCATGTTGTCAATGTGTGCGGGCGCATGGCGCTGTCAATGTCCGTCGTGGCGGGCTTTCAAGCTGAGTGCTAATAAAACTTGCGGAGGGGATAAAGACGCGCCTTAAGCTTTATGTTATGTCGAAAGTCATTATCATCGGTGCCGGTGGAGTCGGCAATGTGACCGCCCACAAATGCGCACAAGTACCGGAAGTGTTCAGCGAAATTGTACTCGCTTCGCGCACCCTGGAAAAATGCGATGCCATCGCGGCGGACGTTTTGGAAAAACAGGGAGTCCGCTTGCGCACCGCGCAAATCAATGCCGATGATGTCGCCGCGACCACCGCCTTTCTCAAGACGGAACAACCCGCGCTCGTGATCAACGTCGCCCTACCCTACCAAGATTTGCCCCTGATGGATGCCTGCCTCGCGGCGGGGGTGGACTACCTCGACACCGCCAACTACGAACCGCCGAACGAGGCGAAGTTTGAATACAAATGGCAATGGGCCTACCGCGAGCGTTTCCGTGAAGCGGGACTGACCGCGCTCCTCGGTTCCGGCTTCGACCCGGGTGTGACGAATGTCTTTTGCGCCTACGCCTTGAAGCACCACTTCGATCGCATCGAGACGATCGACATCCTTGACGCCAACGCCGGTGATCACGGCCACCCCTTTGCCACCAATTTCAACCCCGAAATCAACCTCCGCGAAATTACGCAAAACGGGCGATTCTGGGAGGCGGGCGAGTGGAAGGAAGTCGCGCCCATGAGCGTGCATCAGGTCTACGACTTTCCGGTTGTGGGACCACAGGATGCTTACCTCCTCTATCATGAGGAATTGGAATCGCTCAGCCAGAACATCCCCGGCTTGAAACGCATCCGTTTCTGGATGACCTTTTCAGAAAAGTATCTGAACCATCTGCGGGTGCTTGAAAACGTGGGCATGACTTCGATTGAAGCGGTTGATTTCAAGGGCCAGGCAATCGCGCCCTTGGAATTCTTGAAAGCGGTGCTCCCCGACCCCGCTAGCCTCGGGCCCCGGACCCAGGGCAAGACCTGCATCGGTTGCGATATTGTAGGCGTGAAAGACGGACAATCCAAGCGCGTCTTCATCTACAATTCCTGCGACCACGAGGCCTGCTACCGCGAGGTTTCCAGTCAGGCAATCAGCTACACCACCGGAGTGCCCGCCATGATCGGTGCCCAGATGATCCTGCGGGGATTGTGGAAGGAAGCGGGCGTATGGAATATGGAGGAGTGCGATCCCGACCCCTTTATGGCGGAATTGAACGCACGCGGGCTTCCTTGGGAAGTAATAGAACTCCCTCTGGACCAATAAGTTACTACCTAAAATTGGGCACTTTCGCTAATTCTTGACTTTTTGACTCAGAAACCTATCTTAAAGGGTCGATGAGTTTGGAAATGCCGAGTTTGGACAAGGAAACACTCGCACCTCTGGAGCAGGCTCCTGCGACCGAGCGGGTTCGCTGGGCCTATGAACAATTTGGATCGGGCTTGGTCTTGAGCACGAGCTTTGGGGTGCAAAGCGCGGTGATGTTGCATCTGGTCAATACCCTCATTCCGAACATTCCGGTTATTTTCGTCGATACAGGTTACCTCTTTCCCGAGACCTATCGCTTTGCAGAAACGCTCCAGGAACGCCTCAAGCTCAACCTCAAAACCTACCATCCCCTCAAATCCGCGGCCCATCAGGAGGCGACCCATGGGAAATTGTGGGAACAGGGTCTCGCGGGGCTCGAGGAATACAACAAGCTCAACAAAGTCGAACCCATGAACCGCGCGGTCAAGGAACTCGGTGCGACTGCATGGCTCTCCGGCATTCGGCGCCAGCAAGCCAGCTCCCGTCTTGAACGTCCCGTCGCCCAAAAACAAAACAAGACCTGGAAAATTTACCCCATCCTCGATTGGTCGGACCGCGATATCTACCATTACCTCAGCGAAAACAACCTGCCCTACCACCCCTTGTGGGATCAAGGTTATGTCTCCGTAGGCGACTGGCACAGCACCACCAAGCTCAGCGAAGGCATGCAGGCGGAGGACACCCGCTTTGGTGGACTCAAGCGGGAATGCGGACTTCACGAAGCCACAGGCGGCGTCGATTACCAAATCTAGGCGAAAACGACCCCTGCCTCTAACCTTGCCCCCTGCGCCGGGGCGGTTCTAATAGGCACATTCTCATGCAAAACGATTCCACCAACAAGGGCCCCCAGCATGTTGCCATTATTATGGACGGCAACGGGCGTTGGGCGAAAGAGCACGGCTTGCCCCGCATCGAGGGCCACCGCCGCGGCGCGCAAGCGGTGCGCCACAGCCTCGAAGCGGCCCGCGACCTCGGCCTGCGTTACCTTACCCTCTATGCCTTCAGCGTCGAAAACTGGAACCGTCCCAAAGAAGAAGTGCAGGCCCTCATGGAACTGCTGGACCAGTTTCTCAAAGATCAACTCAAGCATTTGTTGAAGCATAAAATCCGCCTGCGCGTACTCGGTCGCTACCACGAACTGCCCAGGAATATTCAGGAGCGCCTGCGCGATGCCGAGGCGCGCACCGCCGACTTCTCCGATTTCACAGTCGGGCTCGCCCTCAATTACGGATCGCGCACCGAGGTGGTGGACGCCGCCCGCACTATTGCCAAAGCCGCCCAAGCCGGAACTCTCGACCCCGACCGACTCGACTATAACCAATTCCGCGACTTCCTCTACACCGGGGACATGCCCGACCCCGACCTCGTCATTAGGACTTCCGGCGAATCACGCCTCAGCAATTTCCTGCTTATGCAATCCGCCTATTCCGAAATTCATTTCAGCCAAGTCCTCTGGCCCGACTTCGACCGTGCCATTTTTGAAGCCGCTCTGGAAGATTACGCCCAACGCGAACGGCGCTACGGAAAAACCTCCGAGCAATTGCAGCCCTCGGCATCCTGATTTAACTACCCAAAGCGCATCATGAAACAACGCTTCTACAGCTTCACCCTCCTGTGGCTTACCATTATATTAGCCATCGGCTTTCTCGGCTCGCACGGTGCGGTGCTTCTGGTCACCACCCTCGCCCTCCTCACGCAACTAGAATTGTATCAACTGCTCGAAAAGATGCAGCAAAAGCCCAAGAAGCGACTCGGTATTTGTTGTGGTGCGGGCATTCTGCTGGGCGGTTATTACCTCCCCGGACTGAACAGCGGCATCGAACTCTTCCTCCTGAGTTATTTCATTCTCGCGCTCGTCATTGCCTGCAGCGACCTGCAAATGGGAGCTTTGCGTAACATTCTCCCGACCCTTTTCGGACTTACCTACGTTCCCTTCCTGCTCCACTACATTCTCCTGACCCTTAAAGATGCCGAGTCAGTTGGGCTGGGCAGCGCAAGCGGCATTTACCTTGGGGTATGGGTTATTGCAGTTGCGAAAGCCAGTGATGTCGGCGGGCTCCTCGTTGGCATGCAAATCGGCAAAACCCCGCTCTCAAAAATCAGCCCCGCCAAGACCTACGAAGGCGCGGTCGGCGGCATCCTTACCTCCGTTCTCATCGGTATTGCTTTTCAATTCTTTTTCCGTCCCACCGGGCTTGAAAGCTTCGGTTATGGGCAGGCCGCACTCTTTGCGATTCCCATTGCCGTTGCTGCCATCGCCTCCGACCTCGTGGAGTCCGCCTTTAAACGAGAAGCCGGCGTGAAGGATTCAGGAAGTTTAATCCCTGGAATCGGCGGCTTCTTTGACCTCAGTGACAGTCTCATCCTGAGCGCGCCCCTCGGCTACCTCCTCTTCAAATACACCCTCTTCGTCTAATCCCTCATGCCGGATTCCACCCGCAAAAAAATTGTCCTTCTGGGCGCA
The DNA here is from genome assembly GCA_965659965.1 of Coraliomargaritaceae bacterium. Lineage (GTDB taxonomy): Bacteria > Verrucomicrobiota > Verrucomicrobiia > Opitutales > Coraliomargaritaceae > UBA7445. The sequence continues at coordinate 23,712 of CBFHXZ010000002.1, read as the reverse complement.
ACGGGATCGATTGGCAGCAACACCCTGCGCGTCCTGCGGGAACACCCGGAACGTTTGGAATTGGCTGGAGTCTCTGCGCGGAGAAATTACCGTGAACTCGCCGAGATCTGCGCAGAATTCAAAGTGGCGCAGGCAGTCCTGAACGACCCGCTCGCCTACGAAAAAGCCAAGGCCGAAAACGTCTTTGGCGGCGGCACTCAACTCGCCTGTGGGGAGGACGCTCTCTTGGAACTCGCCGGACTTTCCGAAGCGGACACCGTGCTCGTCGCGGTCGTCGGTGCCTGCGGTCTGCAACCCACCCTCGCCGCCATTGATGCGGGTAAAGACATCGCCCTTGCAAACAAGGAAGCCCTCGTTCTCGGCGGTGCCTTTGTCACCGAGCGCGCCCGCGAAAAAGGCGTCCGTCTTCTGCCCACCGACAGCGAACATAACGCCATCTTTCAATGCCTCGAAGGGCATCCTCCTGAACAGGTCGAGCAGCTCATTCTCACCGCCTCGGGCGGCCCCTTCCGCGAGACGCCCCTCGCCGAGCTCGCTCAGGTCAGCCCTGCCGACGCAGTGCGGCATCCCAACTGGTCGATGGGTCAGAAAATCTCCGTTGATTCTGCCACCATGGCAAACAAAGGTCTCGAACTCATCGAGGCACACTGGCTTTTCGGTCTCCCGCCGGAGCGGCTACAGGTCGTCATTCATCCACAAAGCATTGCCCATTCCTTCGTGCAATTCGTGGACGGCTCCATCCTCGCACAAATGAGTCCGCCCTCCATGACTTTCCCAATACAGCATTGCCTCCTATACCCCGAGCGCGCGCCCGCGGTGGAACCGACCCTCGATTTCCAGCAGGCCTTTCAACTCGAATTCAGCCCGCCCGACCCGCAACGTTTCCCCTGCCTGGAACTCGCATACCAGGCCTTGCAAAGCGGAGGCGCCGCACCTGCGCTTTTCAACGCCGCCAACGAAATCGCCGTCGAACGCTTCCTGAGAAATGAACTCCCCTACCTTGCCATTCCCAAACTGATCGATTCAGTGTTGGAACAATTAGCCGGCGCATCCGTCCCTACTATGGATGCCCTCCTCGCCCTCGATGCCGAGGCGCGCGCCCGTGCCCAATCCTTCCAAAATTAAATTTCGTCCATGGATTTATTGTTCAATTTCTGGTACATCCTAGTCGCGGTCTTCGTGCTCGGGTTCTCCATCTTTATCCACGAACTCGGTCACTTTATCGCAGCCCGCAAACGCGGCCTTATCGCCGACCGTTTCTCCATCGGCTTTGGCCCCCGGCTCTTTGGCTGGCATTATAAAGGTACCGATTTCCGTATTTCCCTGCTCCCACTCGGCGGCTACGTCTCCCTGCCGCAACTCGCCGACATGGGTCGCCTCGAAGGTGCAGAGGGTGAGGAGAGCAAACGTCTGCCTCCCATTTCCTATGCCGATAAAATGATCGTCGCGGTCATGGGGGCGGTCTTCAACCTCCTCCTCGCACTTGCTTTATCCCTCATCCTTTGGGGTGTAGGTCGCGAAGTCATTCAATCCACTGAGGTTGGACACGTCGCCGAACAAATCGTCAATTCCGACAATGAAATTGCCCCCGGTCCCGCCTTCACCGCCGGACTACAAAAAGGCGACACCCTTACCCATATCGACGGCCTGGTTGTGAATGACTGGATGCAATTCCAAAGCGCCCTCGTCACCGGAACCGGACGCACCGAAGACGGGCGCCCCGTCTTGCGCTTGGGCATTCTGCGCGACGGCACCGCCTTGGAACTGGAAGTTTTTCCCGCCCTCGTTTCGCGGGAATCGGTTCGTTACATCGGCATCGAGCCCGCCTCAGATGAGGGCGCCGCACCCATCATAACGATACTCGAGGAGAATATGCCCGCGATTGCCGCCGGATTAAAGGTGGGCGACCGCCTCATCGAACTGGACGGCGAAGCCATTATTTCCGGCGGATTTCTCAAGACTTATCTGAGCCGCCACGGTGACCGCAGTATCGAAGTAACGGTCGAGCGCAACGGACGCCGCCTCACCCTCCCCGTGCAACCGCGTATCAAAACCGAGAACAACGAAACCACCGCACGTTTCGGATTCGGTTACAGCTTCCCCTACAAAACCGAGCGCATTCACTACAGCCCCATCGAGCAAATCAACCGCTTCGTCGATACCATCGGGCGCACCTTCTACGCGCTGGTCCACCGCAACTCAGACGTAAAGGTTCGCAACATGAGCGGCCCGGTGGGAATCGTGCACGGACTCACCCACATGGCACGCAGCGGCCTTATGGAAATCATTTGGTTCACCGCTTTCATCAACGTGAATCTAGGGCTCATGAACCTCCTGCCCATTCCCGTGCTCGACGGCGGACACATGCTCTTTGCCACCATCAGCAAACTACTCGGGCGTCCCCTCCCGCGCCGCTTCATGGAAAGCCTGCAAACCGGATTCGTCATGCTCCTCCTCGGGTTCATGCTCTACGTGAGCTTCTTCGACATCGAACGGGTCGGCCTTGATACCGGAATCATCAAGGATCCGGAACCCGTCGCCCCCGAAACGGCAGAACCCGCCCAGCCCTAGGATGACCGCCCCCGCGACATATTGCGCCTCGCGTTTTAAATCCCTGCGCCGTTTGAGCCGAGAGGTTCGCGTCGGCAATCTCGCCATCGGTGGTTCGCAACCCCTGCGGGTGCAGTCCATGACAACCACCCCCACGCAGGACATCGCCGCAACGGTCAAACAATCCCTTGCCCTTGCCGAGGCCGGATGCGAAATCGTGCGCATCACCGCGCCCAATAAAAAAGCCGCGGAAGCCCTCGGCCCGATTGCCCGTGAGTTGCGTGCCGCCGGATGCGAAGTGCCCCTGGTCGCCGATATCCACTTCCTGCCCAGCGCCGCCATGGAGGCCGCCAAGCACGTCGAGAAAGTCCGAATCAATCCGGGCAACTACGCCGACAAAAAGAAATTTGCGGTGCAGGAATACAGTGAGGCCGACTACGCTGCCGAACTGGAACGCCTGCACGAAGCCTTCAGCCCCATCGTCTTGCGTTGCAGGGAATACGGGCGTGCCATGCGCATCGGCACCAACCACGGTTCTCTTTCTGACCGCATCATGAACCGCTACGGCGACACCCCACTCGGCATGGTCGAGAGTGCCCTTGAATTTATCCGCATCGCCGAGAGCCATGGCTTTCAGGACATTTGCCTTTCCATGAAGGCGAGCAATCCCAAGGTCATGATCGAAGCCTACCGCCTCGCGGTGGCACGCATGAACGAGGAGGGTATGCATTACCCACTCCACCTGGGCGTGACCGAAGCCGGAGATGGCGAAGACGCCCGCGTAAAGAGTGCCATCGGAATCGGGAGCCTGCTCTACGACGGCCTCGGCGACACCATTCGGGTGTCGCTCACCGAGGATCCCGTATATGAAATTCCGGTCGCGCGCGAACTTGCCAACAAGGCCATGCGGCTTTGGGAAGCCAAAACCGAAACAGAGCCCACCACGCCCGCGCAGGACGCCATCGACCCCTACGATTTCCAACGCCGCTCCACCGAATCGCTCGCACTCAACAAGGACTGCGCAATCGGCGGTGATGCCCTGCCGGCAGTCATCATTAAAACCCAGCATGCCGTCAACGAAACGCAGGCGATCATTCAGGATGTTTGCCGCACGCAGACTACTCAAAAAGACAGCCGTATCGAAGGGCTTCTCATAGAGATCGAAACACCCGATGCATTGGGGGCCTTTGCTGAACTTTACCGCGGACTGGAAACCGTGCTGGCGGCCTGCTTCCTGCAACTCGGTGAGGCAGTGGATCTTTCTGACCTTGAGGCCTTCGACTGGCCCGGTGGTGAATTGTGCGGGATCACCCTCGTGCAAAAACTGGGATACGAAGACGCCTTTTATGCCGCCCAATTGCACCAGTTTTGCCGCAAGCGCGGTTTTAATTTTGCGCTCGATTGCAGCACCGCGGATCTTGAAAACGGCATCGGGGAACAATTACAGGCCAACGGCACGGAAGCTTTGATGCTCACATGCAGCACAGCAGGCACAACCAGCGCACACCCCCTTGGAGGCTACCGCGCCCTTGTGGAAGCCGCACGAAAATACCTGCCGCAGGTTCCGCTTTGGATTCGCAACACTACCGCCAATACCCTCAGCTCCAAAGATTATTTCAGCGACCGGCTCCTCGAATGCAGCATCCTCAGCGGTGCGCTCCTTTGCGACGGACTCGGTGACGCCATCAGTATCGAAACAGAACCCCTCGCGGAAAAAGCCAATGCCCTCGCCTACAATATTCTACAGGGCGCACGGGCACGCATCTCGAAAACGGAATTCGTGGCCTGCCCGAGTTGCGGGCGTACCCTTTTCGATTTACAGGAAGTCACTCAAACCATCCGCGCACGCACCAACCACCTCAAGGGCGTCACCATCGCCATCATGGGTTGCATCGTGAACGGTCCCGGCGAAATGGCGGATGCCGATTTCGGCTACGTCGGCGGCGCACCGGACAAGATCAATCTCTACGTGGGCCGCGAATGCGTAGAATATAACGTGCCCGCAAGCGAAGCCCTCGACCGGCTGATCGACTTGATCAAAAGTCAGGGCAAATGGATTGAACCCGACGCAGGCTAGTTGCCCGCCGCGAGAAAACCCCGCAAGGCCTTCACCGCCCGCGCGCGATGACTCAGGCGACTCTTAACCGCTTCGCCCAACTCACCAAAGGTCTCCCCATAGCCCTCCGGAGTAAAAACGGGATCGTAACCAAAGCCCTCGCTGCCCCGCGCCTCCATTGTGATGACGCCCTCGCAACTGCCCTCAAAATATTCCGTCCCGCCCTCCGGAGTGAGCAAGCAAAGCACGCATCGAAAACGCCCGCCGCGTTCCGCGGGGTCGACCCCCGCAAGGGAAGAGACTAGTTTATCGCGGTTGGCGGCATCGCCCGCGCCCGGCCCGGCATACCGCGCAGAGTAAACCCCCGGCGCGCCGTCGAGGGCATCGACCTCCAGCCCCGAATCATCCGCGAGCACGTATGCCTCCTGAGGTGCGAGCGCCCGCAGGGCATCCGCCTTGAGTTTCGCATTTGCCGCGAAAGTCGTTCCGGTCTCCTCAACCTCCGGCATCCCGCCGACCACCGCCGCGGAATCCACCCGCACGTTCAAACCAGCAAGCAGTTGTTCTAATTCGAGCACCTTGTGGGCGTTGCCGGTAGCGATAATAATTTGCATACGTTCATTATGTTTGGAGCCAGCCCCGCAAGAGGCGATCGGCACCGTGACTTTCTTCCAGAATCTCCCGCAAAGCATACCGACCCGTATACGAGTAGGGCGTGGCTTCCGTGGCAGCGCTGGGAGCAATGTAATGAAAGAGGTAATCCAGTTCCGCTTGCTCGAGAAGCGCGGCAGTCAAGGTCGGGCCGGGTTCGAGATAGACCCCGTAAATACCCGCTTCACCGCAACGCTCGCGAAAGGCCACCCAATCCAGCCTGCCACCGGGGTGCGGTAATTCCCAAATCGCAATGCCCCGCGTGGTGAAAGCCTCAGCGCCCGCTGTGCCCTCCGCGCAAACCACCACCGTCCACTCTGCGTGGGCATCATTAAACAGGTTCAAGTCGTCCAAGGCGGTCGCGGTTTTTAAGCTGCGGTCAAAAATAAAACGGCGGGGTGAAGCCTCGGGCTGCCCTTCAAAGCGAACCGTTAAACTGGGATTATCCGCCAGGGCGGTGTTCGCACTTACCCCAATGGCAGGGAAATAACGCCGCCAACGCATCACGTCCGCGCGGGCTTCCTTTCCGGTCACCCAACGTTCCCCGCTTTCCGCCGGAAGCGCGAAGGCTCCGTCTCCGGTGGTGGCAATCTTCGCCGCGAGGAGCGGTTTTCCCTGCGTGATCCAATGTCGGAAGATTAAATTCAAATCCGCACACTCTGCCGCCAGTACGCCCGCGACCACTTCAACGCCAGCCGCCCGCAAAAGATCCAGACCCTGCCCCGCGTGCGCCGGGTTCGGGTCTTCCATACCGATCACCACCCGACGAATACCCGCCTCGATAATCGCAGAGGAACAAGCCCCCGTGCGCCCATGGGTCGAGCACGGTTCAAGCGTCACGTAAAGCGTGGCGTCCGCTGCGGGTGCGCGACCGAGTGCCCTCAAGGCCTCGACTTCGGCGTGCGCCCCGCCATCTGCCCGGTGCCAGCCCTCCCCGACCGCTTCGCCCGATTCAACCATCACCGCGCCCACCAAGGGATTGGGATGGGTTTGCCCCCAAGCGCGACGCGCCAGCTTGAGGGCATGACGCATCCATTTTTGATCTGTTTCGTTTTCGGGCATCAGGGATGTCTCATTGCGGGCGCACGAAGGGATTGCCCGCGATTTCCGCCGCCACGGTTGTCGTAGGGCCGTGACCGGGATAAAGCGTCGTCGTTTCAGGCAGCGTGTAAACCTGCTCGCGGATGGACTGCTCCAGCACTGCAAAATCCCCACCGGGTAAATCGTAACGCCCGACACTCCCCGCAAAAATGACATCCCCCACAAAGGCGGCCTCCATTTCCGGAGCGTAGATTAAAACATTGCCCGGACAATGACCCGGCACGTGGCGCACCTCCATCGGTATCCCAAGGATTTCCAAACTTTGCCCGTCCTCGAGCCAATGCTCAATCGCTACGGGATGGAGTTCCAACCCGGGAATCGCAAAACTTGCCATGCGTGACGGTGCCTCAAAGAGGGGTTTATCGGCGGCATGACCGTAAATCGGAATCCCCGCCTCCGCGAAGGCATGGGCGTCGATGATGTGATCCCAATGACCGTGGGTCAAAATGAGGCCCTCGATGCGGCATCCGTGCCTGGTTGCGAGTTCAGACGCCCAGGCGAACGCTTCTGCGGGGGCATCGATGATGTAGGCTGCCTTCCGGGCGGATTCGAGCAGGGCAATCGCGTTCGTCCCAATGGGCGGCAACTCCTTGAAATGTATTTCCATAGGAGCACACAATGATTGCCCTGACCGCGCTTTCAACCCCGAAGCTTGCCTCTGTTCTTGCCTTGCTCCTCATCCTCCCATATCTTTACAAAATCCCCATGTTTGCTCTACACCCGCTTTTTACGCGCTGCCTTGCAGTCGCCGCTGCAAGTTCCCTCAGTCTATTTGGGGAAACTCCAAGCGCGGAACCCAGCGTTCAGGAGACCATTGACCAAGCCTTTCAACTCCTGAACCAAGGCGAGACCCAAGATGCCCTGCTCGGGTTTCAAAACGCCCTCGAAGTCGACCAGCACAACCTGCAGGCCTGCCTCGGCCAAGCAATGATTTTTAACAAACTCGAGCGTTATCCCGAAGCCTTTGTCGCTTATGACAAACTCACCGAACGCCTCCCGGAAAACGCCTTCGCATGGAACGGGCGCGGCCTCGCCGCCTTTAAACTCGAACGTTTTGACGACGCACTCGATTCCTTTCGCTACGCCAGCGCGATGACTCCCAACGGTTATCACTTCGAATCCCTCGCATGGACCTACATGTGCCGGGGTGAATTCAACGAAGCGGCTCAAAGCGCCAAGCGCGCCAATCTCTTGTACACCCGCGAAGGCAAACAGACCCTCTATCCGCTCCTACTGGCATATTTCGCTTATCTTGAAAGTGGCGAGGTTGAAAACGCCCGCCGTACCCTTGATTACACCCTCGCGAATCTATCCCGTACCGGATGGCCGCTGCCCGTCCTGAATTTCATCACCGGCAAATCCAACACCGCCGAGCTCATCAGTCATGTGCGCAATGCCGCGCAGGAAACTGAGGCCCATACTTACCTCGGCTTGTACTGGCGCGCACAGGGTGAGCAGGAGACCGCCCAAAAACACCTTGATTGGGTGCGCGAAAAAGGCGACCCCTCCGTCTTTGAATACATCCTAGCGCGGGCGCTACCGCAAGGCACCAGCCTCGCCGCCCTGCAACCCGCCGCAAACTAATCGGTCTTTTTACCGATACGCCGGAGGAGTTGGCTGAGTTCCCCCATCCCTTCATAACGAAGCAGCATCAGGGCGAGACCGTATACTAGAACGCCACCCGGAACGAGCAGGCAGACCACTAGTAAGGAAGCTGGTTTTGAATCCAAACTCAAGCCTTCGACCGAACCCGAAAGCATGAAACAAAATAATCCCATCACCACCCCGGCGGTCAGAATTTTGAAGAGCGGCATCAAAAGGGAATGGTAGTTCAGGCTAGGATGCCGCTGTTTCAAGTCACGCAACAAAAGCACGGATTGAATTGCAGCCGCTGCAATATTGGCAAGCGCCAGACCTTTTTCCCCAAGCCAAAACATGAGTGCCAGCGCGAGGATGAGATTCACCAAGAGGCAAACGAAGGCAACCCGCACCGGTGCACGCATGTCCTTATCCGCATGTAAGCCCCGCGTGGCAAAGGTAGCGACGGCATAAAACGGAAGCCCACATCCATAAATTGCGACCAGCGGTGCGGTGCGCAGGACATCGCTCGCGCCAAAGGCACGCCATTCAAACAAAGTGACCAGAATGGGTTTTGCCAGCAAGATCAGCCCAATCCCCGCAGGAATGGAAACCGCCAATACCATGGTCATTCCCGAGAGGAAACGCTCCTTAAAAACTGCCGTCTCTCCCGCAGAGCGCGCACGTGCCATTTGAGGGAAGAAAACCGTGACCACCGCAAAAATAAAGACCCCGAGGGGCAATTCCATGAGCCGTCCAGACATGTAGAGCACCGCCGCCGCACCTTCATTCAGCCAGTATGCCAAAAGCCGTGAGACCAGGATATTCACCTGCAAGACCGCGGCACCCAGCAAGCCCGGCAAAAGCAAATACCAGAGCTCGCTCATTTCCTCCCCCTTTGCCTGTAAAGGCCGCGGACGCCACCCCGCACGTTTCAGATCGAGCAAGGGCAGGGTCAATTGCAGCAGGCCGCCCAACAGAACCCCCCCGCAAAGAAAGGTAACGATCCCGGCAGCGTCTTCGGAAAACCGGAGCCCGAGGAGAAGCGACCCGATCATACAGAGGTTGAGAAAAATGGGGGTGCTCGCCGCCACGAAAAAACGCCCCAGCACATTGAGGGTCGCGGTCACCAGGGCGGCGAGGCAGATGAAAAATGAATAGGGCAGCAACCAGACCGCGAGGTTTGCGCTCAAAGCCCAACGACCGCTGAGGATCCCCCCGGCCGTCAGTGCCTTCAAAAGCAAGGCTCCCGCTAAAACGAGCACCGCCAAAATCAAGCACATGCGTAAAAAGACCCGATTGAAAAAATCAAAGGCCCCGGCCTTGCCGTCGCGTTCCAGCGAACCCGAAAAGATTGGTATGAATGCCGAAGTCAGCGCGCCCTCCCCCAACAAGCGCCGGAAGAGGTTGGGCAGGGTGAAAGCCAAAACAAAGGCTGAGCTCCACAAGCCCGCCCCCAGAGAAGCAAATAAAAGGATATCACGCGCCAATCCCAAAACCCGGGATCCGATCGTCGGCAGGCTCACCGATGCTATATTTCTTAATTCCTTCAAAGTAGCTATCCTGGCACAAGCAAAGGCGATTCCCCCCACTAGCACAATGCTATCCTTTCATTCCAGACGAGACCTTTTCAGATTTTACAAAAGGCATACGGCTTGCCTATTGCCTGAAAAACTGTCATGCCTCCATCCGTATGCCACTTATTACAAACTTGTCAGAACGATTGAAACGCCATCCCAAGCGCGTTGTCTTCCCTGAAGGCGCGGATGAACGCATCCTGCAGGCCGCCCGCATGTTTGCCGCGCAACAACTTGGCATCCCGATTCTGCTCGGTGATCGCGCCGAGATTAAGAAAAATGCCGCCGCCCTCGATATCAACCTCGAGCATATCCGCATTATCGAACCGCGCCGCAGCAGCGAATACGAAGGCTTTGTCACCAAATTTCAGGGCCTCCGCCGCTTCAAGGGCATGACCGAAAAAGAAACCGAAGCCTACCTCGACAACAACAATTACTTCGCAACCATGATGCTCGCCACCGCCCAGGCAGATGCCATGCTCTCCGGTGCGACGGTGACCGCTTCAAGCGCCCTGCGACCACTTCTACAAATCATCAAACAACAGGAAAAAGCCAACAGCGTCTCCTCCCTCAATATTTTCGACCTCCAGGAACCAGAGACCGGTAAGGATCGCGTCCTCTTCCTCGGCGATTGCGCCGTTATTCCAAATCCCGACAGCGCCCAAATCTGCGATATCGCGGTCAATACCGCCGCCCTCGCCTACCACCTCACCAACGAAAAACCCCGCGTCGCCCTCCTCAGTTACACCAGCAAAAGCCTCTCTAGTAATAACGAAGGCGTCATTAAAATGAAAGCCGCCACCGAATTGGCGCGCCAAAAAGCTAAAGAACTGGACATCCCGATGGAAATCGATGGCGAGCTACAAGTGGACGCCGCCCTCGACCCCTTCGTGGCTAAGGCAAAGCAACTCCAGGGCTCCGTCCCCGGAAAAGCCAACGTCCTGATCTTCCCAGACCTCCACGCCGCCAACATCGCCTCCAAGATGATCGATGTCCTCACCCGCGCGCGCACCTACGGCCCCATCCTCACCGGGCTTACCCGACCCGCCGCCGAAATCAGCCGTGGCGCCACCGCCAACGATATCTTCGGAACCGCTGTCATGATTGCCTCGCAGGCAATTGACCACCGACTCCTTTATCCAACTAAAGGCGATGCCCTCAATGAAGATGTGACTGTGCTCTAGGCGTAATGGCTAAAGCAAAAAAAATTCCCCGGGGAAAGGACGACACCGAGCTACTCTGTGCGCCGAGAAATTCGTCCACCAAACGTATCTTCATCGCGGCCACCCGCATGAATGACGGCAAGACCACAACCAGTCTTGCCCTCTTTGCAGCCCTACGCACCCGCACCAGCAAGGTCGGCTTCATCAAACCCGTCGGTCAACGCTTTATCGAAGTGGATGGACAACAAATCGACGAGGATTCCGTCCTGCTCGATGCCATCTTTAAAGTGGATGTGCCCATTGAAGCGATGAGCCCCATATCTATTCACCCAACTTATACCCGAGAATTCCTCGACGACCCCGAAGAGAAAAACAAAATCCAGATTGATCACATGTGCCGCGCCTTTGACCGCGCCGCCTACGAAAAAGATTACGTCATTATCGAAGGCACCGGACATGCGGGCGTGGGATCGGTCTTTGACCTCTCCAACGCACAGGTGGCGCGTCGCCTGAATGCCAAAGTCATCATCGTCGCCAGTGGCGGCATTGGTCGACCCGTTGATGAAATCGCCCTCAACCAAAGCCTCTTTCAACAGGCGGGCGTCGAAGTCATTGGTGCCATCATTAACAAAGTTCTTCCCGATAAAATGGAAGACATCCAGCACTACTGCGGTCGCGCGCTCGAACGCATGGGAATCCCGCTCCTCGGGTGTATTCCCATGGTGGAACAACTCGGGGTTCCCAGCCTGCTTCAGGTCGCTACTGAATTGGACGGCCAGTGGCTCAACGCCCGCAAGGCTAATGAACACTGCCGCTTCGAACGCGTCATCATCGGCGCCATGGCTGCCAAGGGCCTCGTTGAATTTCTCGAACCCGGCGTCCTCATCATCACCCCCGGCGACCGCGAAGACATCATTCTTTCCGCTATTGCCGCCGAGGGTCTCGCCAAAAAACGCGTGGTCGCCGGCCTGGTCCTGACCCGCAATGTCATGCCCCACCCGAAGTTAATGGAAATGATTCAACAGACCCAGATCCCCGTTATTGTCTGCGAACACGAAAGCTACCATGTGGCATCCAAGATCAACAACATGACCGTTAAAACCCTTCCTTATGACGATGATAAAATCTCCATCATCAAAAGCCTTATCACGGAAAATATCGACCTGGATGCTATTCAGAATGCCTTCGGCGCTCAAACGATTCCCCTCCCGGCGATGGAGATTTAGTCCCTTAGGGCTCAAGTCGCACAAGCGGGAACTTTGTGCATGAAACATGCTCAAAGCTTAACCAAACGATTTTTTTAATACTCATAATTTAAACATAATGAAAACCGACTTCAAAACACAACTGGGTCTCGACCCCAAAACTGCCGCCTCGACCTTCGACAAGGCCGCGCTGCTCGAATACGTAAACCTGAAGCTCAGTTCCATCGGGCAACCGACCTACGGCGAACTCAGCAACTCCGAGTTCTATGACCTGAACCGTTCCCTGCTCGCCAGTTATCAGGAAAAATCCCGACTCCTCGCGGACTACCTCCCCCCCTGCGACCAGCGCATTCAAAGTTTCCTCATGGATTATTTCTCCGATCTCGACATCGCTGAAATTCCACACCTGCCCACCCTCACCCTGATTCTCGATCGCCACGGCGTTGCCCGCACGCTGTCCCTACCCGCAGGCAGCGACCACTTCAGCTCAGACATCATTGATTCCTACCGCATTCAACAAGGCGTCCTCCACAATCCCAAAAGCGACCGCCGCACCACCAAGGGCGTCTTCCACGTTGCCGAAGGAGGCCTGCCCATTCCCAACGATAAAAAGGCCGTTCCAAAACTGGCGGTTGCCCGCTTGTTTTCCAAAGCCCTTAACCCGCCCGCCGCCCTCCGCCAACTCCCTTTCCTCGCCCAAGAGGACACTCCTGCCAAATCCTGGGTCTCGCTCCTCCTGCGCCCGGTCGTCATTCCGGAAGTGGAGGGCTTCATCAGTGAAAAACGCCTGGAAGTCCGCTTCTTTGCCCCAGGCAACCTCGTCAGCAATCTCGACTTCGTCGAATCCATCTTCGGCAACGGCGGCGACCCTTTCCTCGCCAGCAACGACGCGGGACTCGACCCGGAACATTGGACCGGTCATTCCGGTTGCGTCATCCTCGCGCCGCACCTCATCGGCACCACCAAAAAAGAACTCGGCCTCCCGAATATCTCCGAAGCCACCGAGCGCCAAAAACGCGACGGCATGTGCTGGGAAAAAGAAGATGAACTCTACAACGAAGGGGGCGCCTTCAAAATCACCTGCCGCGACGCCTCGGGGCGGGTGGTCACCGCTATCGCGGATAACTACTTCGGTTACTGCAAGAAAGAGGTTAAAACACAAATCGGTTTTTCCGCCAACCTTCATGGACTCGCGGAAGAGGAACACGCCGGCGGCACCCTCGCCTTTACCGGCTACGACCTCGGTGAGGATTTCCGCCTGAGCCGCTTCTTCCCCGAAGTGGACCAAACCTTCGACGGCTTGGTTGCCCGCTCCATTGATGCCATCCACCTTCAGCCCGAAGGTTACGCCATCGATAAAACCTACTCCGACATCCTCTACCTGCCGGAAGACGCCCACATTGAACTGAACCAGCAAACCATCACCTGGACCAAGGACGGCGAGGCGCAACAGATCAAGCTCCTGCCACGCCACACCTACGTCCTTCCCTCCGGCTATAAAGTTGAAATGATCAAACCAGCCGAGGGCCGCCGCTGGCGATTGGTCGGCTACACCGCTGAAAGCCGCGTCTGCCACAAACCCAGCACCGTTTCCGGCGGCGGTAAATCCGAGATCTCAAAGTCCATCTCCGATGCCATGATCAGTGGTCCCATTTTCGTCAGTGATTTTGAAAAAGACTTCGCCCTCGCTCAGACCATCATCGACCGCGACTATGGCGACCGCTTCCGTGACCTCTACGACGAAAAGCCCCCCAGTCGTCCACTCCTTTCCCAAGACCGCTCCCTCGGCTCCGTCATTAAACTGCTCACCCCCTCGGAGACAGTCTACAGCGACGCCTACAACGAGTGGGCGGAATCCATCCCCCAACATGTCAAGGAACTCGTCCTCATCATCAAACGATTCTACAAAGACGATTGGGGCAAGGAATGGCGCAAACGTTTCAGCGTCGATTTAATCAATGGCGCTCCGGGCAACATCCTCCGCTACCGGGGCACGCCCATGGTGACCCAATATCTTCGCGTCGGCTACACCGACAACGGCTCATGGCGCACCTTCGGGCTCCGCAAAGACTTCATGCCCGCCGCCAAGATTTCCCTTGAGGACGACATCACCGCCTCGGTGGTGGTTCCCAGCGAAGCCATCCAGCACCTCCCCGTTGGTTGGACCGCACCCTCCGCGAAATTCGTCCACAACTGCGAATTCCGTTTCTTCCAACGCCCGGACGATGCCATCATCCGCGGCTACGACACCCAAGCCGAAATCGACCTCAGTTCACACGGCAGCTTCCTAAGCAATTACGAACCCCTAGAGCGCGATCACGCGGTACACGAAATCGAGGACGCCATCCGTTTCGAGCAATACACCGAGCCGATGCAGGATCTCATCCGCGAATTTCATGAAGCGGACCGTGGCGATTACTACGCGACCAATGCCTACCCCCGCATGGTCGATGGCAAACCCACCAAAAACCCCCGCTACCTGCAGGTGCGTCCCGACCTTCGCAATATCCGGGCCACCTACCTCGCCGATATGAGCACCCGCCTTTACAGACGCCAGGACCTCAAGTCCCAGCTCATCCGGCCAGTCACCTCCATCCTCCCCGGTCGCCGCAACAACCCCGCCGAACCCGAAGCGGGCGTCAAACCGCTCTGCACCTTTAACCCCATCCATTACATGGAGCTTCCCGAACTCTTCATGGAGTTCATAGCCAGCATCACTGGGAAATCGCCCTCCACGACCGGAGCCGGTTCAGAAGGCGCACTCACCAAAGCCCCCTTCAATGCCCTCCCGCCAATCTACGATCTCAACAACGCCCTGGTGGCCTTCCTCGCTACCGAGCAACCCGCCTTCATCACCGCTGCCGGTTATGTGGGTCCCCATTGCCGCGTCGATCACGACATCAGCCTTCTCGTCCCCGAGATCTGGTGCCGCCTTCGCCCAGAAGAAGCCAACCCCCAATGGCTAATCGAACACGAATACCTCGATAAGGTCGAAGACTTCGAATACCTGGGTAAGACCGTCAAAGCCAGCCGCCTGGGCTACCGCATCAATGCCAAATTCGTGCGCATCTTCTTTGGACGGGTCTTCAACAATCCCGACTCCGTCCTTACGGAGGTAATGCTCAAACCCGAACTACAGGATATGGACACCTTCGTTGAAGGTATGGAAACCGTCCTCGCCGCCCACCGCGAAGTCGCCCAAAACTACTTCGAAGACGGCTCCATCGAGCTAGCCTGCCCGCCTCTACGCGCCCTTCTCCACATCATGGCAAACGGCGAATACGAAGGGCAGACCCTCGAAAGCCCGGAACTCCGCGCGATGTTCAACCGCGAAGCCATGCTCGCCAGCGATTGGTACCAGGCCCGCCTTAAAAGCCAACAGGAGCACGACATCCAGGCATGGGAAGGGCACGTGCAATACCTCCAGCATTTCCTTCAAAAAGAAAGCCACCGCAACATCGCCGGCCAGCTACACATCGAGGAACGCCTCAGCGCCGCCAAAGCGCGCCTCGAGCACGTCAATCAGGCAAGCTATCCCGATGAACTCCGCGGCAGCATCGGACGCCAACCCATTCCTGTCGCTTTCCCTGCATAAGCGGTGGTTTGCCCGCCCGTGGAAGCGACACTCTTGTCGCTTATTCACCAGAAAGGCACTGAGAACACCGAGCGGAGACAGGAAAACATAAGCGTTAATTAGCGCAGATTAGTGGTCGCCAGCTCTGCTGGCCCTTTACCCGAGTCCGGCATAGCCAGAGACCGCTGATAATGCAGGTCGTAATGATACGACTTTAGTTTTCAACAAAACGATAGCCAAAACCACGCACAGTTTCTATCATATTGGCATGTGATCCAAGCTTCTCACGCAAGCGCCGTATATGCGTATCCAAAGTCCGGGTTTTCATGTCGCTATCATAATGCCAGACGCTCAAAAGAAGATTTTCGCGACTCTGAATGCGGCCTTTACCCTCCATGAGGTGCTTTAACAGGCGAAATTCGGTTGCGGTCAAATCTACCTGCTTATTATCAATCTCTAATTGATGTGATTCAGAATCAATAACCACTTTACCAACTTCAATTCTTTTATGGGGCGCCGCATGGGCGATCTTATCCCTGGGGTTTAAAAGATTTTTAACTCTAAGCATCAGCTCAACGAAGCTGAATGGTTTTGCGATAAAATCATCGGCGCCACGTTCGAGCCCATCTACACGAACCTCTGTTTCATTGTGAGCAGTTAAAAGAATGATAGGGATATGCATCATCTTGGGATCGTGTCTTACAATGCCACAGAGTTGCAGACCGCTTAAATCAGGCATGTTAATATCCAGGATGATTAAATTTGGGTTTATCTCCTGAACATAGCTTACAAAAGCAAGTGGATTGTTTAGGGCAACACAGTCATAGCCTTCCTCCTCAAATTTATATTTGAGTAATTCAGTAACGTCTTGCTCGTCATCAACAACTAGAATGCGTTGTTTTTTAGTAAAGTTCATAGATAGGATGCATTCACAATTTAACTTTGTATCGTTGTATGTTCTATGCTAAAAGACGCCAACGTTTTGTAGCAATTTATGGTCGAATTCGCGGAAGCCGCGAATTTTTTAAGCCGTTCATTATAAGCGGTTTATGCATTCTGTATATAGGACATCTTAAGATTTAACGCATCCGAAATATTTCTGTAACGTTGTCGTCACAAAATGTCCGTTTTTGCTGCCATTGAAGCGACTGCATTCGCTTTGACTGAGGCACCACCGTAGCAGGATTGAGTGCAAGTAATCCGCTTTTGCGAATCGGCACTCAGCGGTTTTGGTGTTCGAGCAATGCAAATAATTTGTAACCCAGGTGGCAATTTCATGAAGCTCACTTCACCTTGAAGTAACTTTGTGAAGAAAACTTAACTCACAAGCGTACTTTGAGAATTGTGCCGACTCAAGTGGTGGAAAAAATAGAAGCAAATTTAATGCTTCATGAAAGTGCGTTCACGAAAAATAAAAAAGAGAAACCAAAATCGAGTCATTCCGCTTGTTGTTTTCTTATTCGGTTTTGCGGGCTTGATTGCCCTGTTGCTATTACTGGTCGTGCGAGATGTCCCTATGGATTCGGATTATGCATTTGATGAAGCATCGGCTTTGGAAGATCTGGTAGAAAAAGAAACAGCGCCTGAATCGGTTCACTCATATGAAGCGCTTCCAGAATTCGTTACGAATGCTCCTGTAGAGCAAGCATTGACACGAGAATACAGTCAGGCCGAGATTACAGAAATTCTGAACCAACATGTCGAGGCGATGGGTGGCTGGTTTAACTGGAATGGTGTGGAAAGCATTCGCACCGTCGGCATTATAAAACGGGAAGACCAGCAATTTCCCATTGTTATTATCAAGAAGAGGCCGAATCTCATTCGCGCCACCGTAAGAATTTCCATGGGAGATGATGACAGCGAAATGCGAGTGGTTCGAGCCTACGATGGTGAACGGGCATGGAATGCAGCTTACCCTGTCGGGAACCGGGATTTCAAAAAGGAATACCTGAGTCAAGCAGAGGCTCAGGATCTTCTGCCCGATGCCGGCGTACTTCCCCCACTCATCAAATTTTGGCAGGAAGATGCGGCCTTGAGCATCCTGGGTCAAAGTATCATTGACGGCGAGGCACACTACATGGTTGAAGCCAAGCCCAAGGGTTTCCCGAACAAATATGTTTTTTACCTATCGCTGGAAACCTTCCATGTTTCCCAATACGATAAAATAGATGCGTCTACAGGCAGAACCCGCACCCTCTTAAAAGATTATACCTACGAACAAGGGATTTATATCCCTAAGCGAAGCATCACCCATTCAGAAAAAATGGGTTCGACGATGGTCACCACTCTGTCCAATAAAATCGGTGTTGGAATCTATAAGGAATATTTCCAGGCAGGAAATCGAGCGATCAACGCCAAACTTTGATTATTTTAATACAGGAGACAATAATCAGTAAGTATTGTCTCGACTGCGGGGTTGTGAAAAGGCCAATTGATGCCAAATTTAGCTTTTAAACCCCAGTATTCATGAGTCGGCAGTCGCGTTGCTAATTTGAGCTTTTATTAGACGAATACTCAATTTGCTCTTTAGCGTAATTAATTATCTCTGTTAGGTCATCAGATTGAAACAATAGCTTACCGCTTTTTCTGAGTAGTAAAAACTGTTTCTCCAGCGGACCTCTTCCATCTAGCAGAGCCGCTATGAAACCGGGGGAATACACAGGTAACAAAACAACGGTATGAGGTAATTTAGTCTTACACAATTCATGAAAGTTAGATTTTGGCATTAGTTCATCTGCAGCAATTACGAACCCTAAGTTTTTATGTGATGCAGCCGCATTATTTAAAGCGCTCATCAAATCTTGATCCTTTGCTGGCAACAAACCTCTAGATGGGAGAATAAAAAGTTTAAACTTATTTAGAAGCGCCTCTGAGACCGCACGTTTTGAATTCAAATCATAGCAAAATGAGCGCCGCGCTAATTGAGTGGTAAGCCCGCTGCCCCTTGCCCGATGATCGATTTCTGAACTACTTTTGATTTTTGCGTAGTATTCCAGGAAATCAGTTTCTTGGTGGGGAATCCACAACGACTGAAAATCTCCAATCACCAACAATAGCCCGCTCTCTTTTGCGCCAACCAGTGTGACTTGCATACCGGGGGATAGCGGGGTGACTCCGGCCGGTAAGTTTAATTTTGATGATAGGGTTACATGACTTGGCCAATTCACATCATCTGAGTAAGCTTGTTTGTATGTATATTCTGAGGCCAATAAATTCATCGTGAGCGAAATATGTAGCATCATATAAAATAAATTTTTCATATACTGTGTCCTTTCTTTTTTACTATAGCATTGAGTTCTCTTAGTGAAGCACCTCTAGCAAGCGCTTCGCGTAAGGCCTTGTAGTCAATGTTCTTTTTATTTCCCCAACCAGCAGTGTTCGTCGAATTACGCCCTTCAACGCCGATGAAGCGGATTCCCAAAAGTGTATCCATATCAATATAATCAGTCATACCATCAATAAACTGTCCCCACTCATGATGCGATGGATTTTCTAAAATAAAAGATTCTATGACTTTTTGCACCCGATTATCTCGAAGATAAGTACCATTACGTGGATTTCGCGTTTTAGCCGCCAGTTCTTTGTGTTTTTTGAGCATTAGGGCATTATAGGGATTCAAGGATAAGGTTTTTTGGGTTAGGTGATTGCCTTCAAAGAATAATTTGGAAGTTGAATGAGTATTGCTTTTTAGAAGCGAAAGTTGGATCTCGGCATCTTGCACAAGTAATGTAACGGATTTAGTGGAAGTATCCACCTCAAGAAGCATTACATCCTGGCGGGTAGCCCCCTTGGTTAACCAGAAGGAAAAACCTGAAACCGAATCGTGAAGACTCGCATACAAATTACCTTTAATATCAGCAAGACCCCGCAACTGGAGCTTATCAATGTCATCAATATTTGTTTCCCCCTCAACAGCGTACAAGCAAGCTCCGCAAAGACTCATGAGCAAAAAGAAGGGAGAAAGAAACCTTAAAATGTCCACAATCAGTATTCTGTGCCTCAGTTAAAAAAAAGGCGCACGAAATTTAATTCGTGCGCCTTGTTTGAAGGAAATCTTCTTACTTGCGACGACGAATTGCTATAACAAGTGCAATAGCACCGAAGATAGCAGCATAAGTCGATGGTTCGGGAACAGCGGTTGCAGTAATTTGGAAGTTGTCCAGCAATATATTCTCCGTACCCGAGAAGTTTGAGAAACTCAGTGTAAAGGAAGCATTGGAGTTACCATCGAGCGCAGATGCGTCAACGGTGTACTTGCTGTCTGTACCGTCGATACCTACTGTACCACTTAAGCTACCACCAAGAGTTATGGTAGCACCTCCATTGTTATTCTCTACCTGAGAGGCAAACGTGAAAGAAGCGCTTTCCAAACCAGTGAAGTCAAGACCCGATAGTGTGAGAACAGCACTGCTATCTGTGTTACCATAGACCTTAAATCCTGAACCTACACCCAATGAAGTGAGGCCAGAATCATTAGCTACAGCATCGTCAGTGTTAGAACTTAGATTAGCACCCGGGAAGAAACCTGAGGCATCGTCAGTAACACCGGACCATGCAAAGGTACCAGATCCTGAGTAATCAGCAGATAAGCTTGTGTCTGCAGCGAAGTCACCGTCAACATCAAGTGAGGTGAAGCCACTAGGGCTCGTAAAGTCCCAAGCTGCCACGAACTGGCTTGCTTGCGCAGATGCAGCCGCGAGAGACAAGGATAGAAGAAAAACTAATTTTTTCATTTTTTAATTATTTGATTTTGATCAAGGATGAGGCCTTTGAACTATGGTTCAAAGGCCTCAAGATTGTTTAGTCCACAGAGAGCGTGTCTGGGCGGTCAACAAGAATGCCGCGCTTGTTGAGTGCGGTCCAACCAGTTGTCCATAGTGTGTCACCCAAGCCTGCTGAGAAGGCACCCTTGTAATTAGGAGTGCTGTCAAAGAATGTTGAGGTTACGGGTACACCAAATGCGCCGCCATTACCATTGTTGGCACGGGATTGGGCATCTGTGAAAGTGGGATTCACGCCATTTGCAGTACGACGGTTCAAGCTACGTACACCTGGATCCTTAACGAGATTAAGGGTAGAAGCGGAGAAAGTAGTGCTGAACAAGGACGCAAGCGCTGTATCAACAGAACTGGTAGGAGCTTTAGCATAATCAGCAGCAGTGGTGCTGCCGCCGTTATAGAAGGTATTACCGGCAAAGATAATATCACCTTCTGTGAAGCGTGATTCGCCATCACCTTCTAATTCGATACCCTTATCAGATCCACCAAAGTCAGTGAAAATGGAGTTTTTGTATTCACCACCCCAATTATCACGGAGACGGAAAGCCTCGGTTGCCTTAGTGGGGTTACCAATGAATGTTGCGTTGTAAACAACTGCATAGGTTTTTGGCAGGGAATAACCTCCAGTAGAGTCGAGGTCGTTGCCATCACCTGTTTCACCGTCGTGCTCAGCACCCTTATCACCGTTATACGCATCATCGTTCATAAGGCAGAACCAGAACTGGCCGAGCCCTGTGAAACCTTCGTCGATATCAAAGGCATCGTCATTGTTGAAGATCGAAGTAAGGTATTTGGTATTTACCGTACCACCAAACCACTCGTATCCATCGTCTGCATTGCAGTAGACGTCGATGTGGTCAATGCGAGTACCAAAGCCAACGCCACCCATTGTCAATCCATTGATTTCGTTAGCAGAACCGATAACCGCTCCGCCGTGGCGAATGGAAACGTAGGCGAGCGAACCGGAGCTGTCATTGGGATTGAATCCACCAAAGGCAGAGTCGCTACCTTGCGGAAGACCCTCGATGAATTGGCGGTGCAAACCACCAGCAGACGTGACATCTGTATTCACAGGTGCTTCTCCAAGGATGATCACCCCGCCCCAAAGTTGGCGGTATTCATTGCGAACTGTGTCGCCACTGGCGTCCGTGAAAGTAGCAATGCTACCATCATTAGTGTAAATCGCAGGTGCGAGTGGACTATTTGCAGGATCTGCATCAAGGAACGTATCACCAGAGGCGTATTGATTACCATTAACCGTATTGGCGTCGTCGTCCGTGTTAGTTGGAGTCCCGTTGTTGTCTACGAAGAAATCGTAGCCGTCAACTACGTTGTCATTGTTATTATCAATAGCAGCGGTAGTGAAGATGATAGGATTGGTCGCGGTGCCTACTGCGTTGATACGACCAGAGGTAGTTACAACTAGAGCGCCAGGATCATAGACGGCATTACCGGAAGGTAACTCGCCACGGATGATTGTACCAGGCTGAATAGTAAGGGTACTATTGCGTACATAGACTATTTCAGTTAGGACATACTCATTACTGGATGACCATGTTGTGTCTATATCTAAATCACCGTCTGCGACAGTGATGATTGCTGCCTGAGCACTTATAGCACAAGCGCTGGCTGCAATGAATGAGGATAGTATTTTTTTCATTATGTTTTGTATTTTTTTGACCCAAAAATTGGGTTCGTGGAAGGTACCATGCTGAAGTATCAAAAGTATGACTGGTGGGTAACAAATGTGTTACAAAAGCACTTAGATAAAGGTGCTAGTATGTATACTTTACAGATAAGGAATACGAAATGCCCCTCGAACCAACTTTGCGCCTAATCTTATCAGCATAATACTCCTTTTCAGAATAGGGGAACGCTATGTTTGGATATTCACGGTAAGCATCAGAAATAACGTTCATGTACTGTTCAGGTGCACGATTGCGGTAATAAGTCTCGTATCCTTGATCGAGAATGTTTTTAGCCGCAAAATTTACGCTTAGACCATTTTTGAACTCTTTTCTAAAAGTAAGATCCAAACCACTGCTTGCACCGCGCCATGAATCGAAGGTTGTGGAGTTTCCGACTGTCTCTAAAATTTCAGATTTCCAATTATAGGCCAGCACTAGGCGAACACCCCAGTCCGGTTGCTCGAATATAGCGTTCAAATTTACGATGGTGTCGGGCTGCTCGACTAAGGGCCTCCTGGATTTGATGGCAGCCTCGTCTACATTGAAGTCATTATTGGCTAATTTGCTGCGCTCAGGTTCACTTACCCCGGCAGTGGCATCCGTGAATGAGAGGTTACCGCTTAGGGAAATATAATTGCTGATCTCTAGTGGTATAAACTCAAGACTTTTAACAAATTCAAACTCAATGCCTTGGGACTGGGCTCCCTCGCTATTGTTGAATGGCATTTCATCAATACGATCGGTAAATGGGGCGATAAATTCAATGGGGTTTTCAATATCCTTTTTGAATAAACTCACTCCTAGCATGTCATTGTCACTAAAGAGGTTACTGAATAATGTGCCACCCGACTCTCTTGGATAATATTCTAAACGAAGATCATAATTTTTCGTACGAGAGCTTTTTAAAAACGGATTTCCTGCGAGAAGGTCACCCGTTTCGGTATCAATGAATATGTCGCCTGTAATTTCCCTGAAGGATGGGCGGTTAATTGTTTCATAGTAACCCATCTTCAATTGAAACCCATTGATTAATTCCAGGCGCATTGTTGCCGAAGGAAGCAAAACATTTTCAAATAAGTTTGTGTTTAAAGGATCTTGATTCGTGTATTCATCCGCAAACCCCTGTGAGACTCCAAAGAGCTGGGCTTCTTCATTCAGGATCTTTTCAGAGGGAATAGATGGATCAGCTTCATCCATATTTCTAAAGATACCTGTTAAGGTAGTTGTTTCAGGAAGACTAACATCGCTATCAACCCTAATCAGCGATTTTTCATAGCGACCCCCAAAGGTTATATTCAAGCGCTTTACAGGATTTAAATCTAAAGAAGCATAGGCTGCTTCAATATCTCGCTCAGCGCTGGAAAGGCCCCGAAAAGCAAAGAGGGTGCCTTCTAATTTAGAATAGGGTACCCAGGGTTGTGAATTGGTGTTATTTGGCTTGTCTGGATCAAAAGCTGTGGAACCACTTGGGTCCGATTCCGATACATAGGTTTGAAATGAGGAATCGCGTTTTGCGCTGCGGGAGAGGTAACCCATTCTCAAGGGATGACTTACTTCCCCCGAAAGACTATTGAAAAGTTTGGGCATTTGAGTCTCGAGGTCGATTCGGTAGCTATCCTCTTTTTCCAGAACGTCACGCCATGAATGAAAACTGTTACCAACATCAGCGGTACCCGGCAAAACATACGATCGATCATTACTGATTCCCTCTGGGTATTTCCCATCTGGAAAAACGGATTGGCGCTCAATTGCTACCGTGTCGCGATAGTCTGGCTCCTCTTGCTCTGCACG
>CBFHXZ010000001.1:0-151286 GCA_965659965.1 Coraliomargaritaceae bacterium | reverse complement strand
ATGGGCCCGTTATAGGCGTGCAGGTGACATCCGCGAGGAGGGAGCGGGCCGGTGCGCAGAATATGCATCAATGGATCAGTTGCTTTGAGCGCGTGGATAGTAACCGGTAGGTTATGGGCGGCGGCGTAGTGTAACTGGAATTTAAATACGGGAATTTGCGTATTCAGATCATGCCCTTTAATCCAGCGATCCAGTCCGATTTCACCCACCGCACAGGCCCCGTTCTCAAACGCTTGAAGAAATAATTCTTGCCAATTCGTGGGTGCTTGAGGCACGAGCCAGGGATGGAGGCCGATAGCGGGAATGAGGCGTGGATCTGTGGCGCAGTATTTTAGTACGCCTGGCCAATCTTTGGGTTTGGTTCCATTGACAATCGCTCCGCTGAGCTGGATGGCGGTGTAGCGGGTGGCAATTTCATCTTGATGCGGGCGAAGTTTAGGGTCCGCCAAATGAACATGTGCATCGTAGAGGCGGGTCGCCATGCTCGAGGGGCTTAGGTGGCGGCAAGGCAGGACTGGGCAAAATGCTGGATGAACTCAACGATGCGACTCAAGCCATTGCGACGGTTGGGTGAGAGATGCTGGGTGACTCCGACTTCACCCAAAAAGGCGGCATCGTTTTTAACAATCTCCTGCGGCGGGGCATCGCTGTAGAAATCACACAGTAGGGAGGCGATGCCTTTGACAATGGCGGAGTCGGATTCAGACTTAAAGTAACAGCAGCCCTCTTTGAATTCAGGAACCAGCCATAGTTGTGACATGCAGCCTTCGATCTTAAATTGGTCGATGCGCAAGTCTTCCGGCAGACTGGGTGCGAGCTTGCCGCGCTCCACAAGATAACCGAGGCGTTCGTAAGCATCGGGTATGAGTTGCATTTCCTCTACCAAGACAGTCTGTTTATCTGTAAGGCTCATTTCTTATACACAAGAGCGCAGGCGATTCAAAAAGTCAAATCAGCGCCAAAAACCGAATGAACATCAAACTTTCAACTCCCAGCGATTAACCTTCAGTGTTCTGAGTTCGACGTTCGATGTTCAACGTTCGTAGTTTCCTTATCAGCGTCGATCCGCGTATATCAGCGGTTTACGGGTACGCCAGACTCGGGTTGCAGGGCCAGCAGAGCTGGCGACCACTAATAGGCGCTAATCAACGCTTATCTGTGCCGTTTACCTTCGCCAAGGCAACGGCGGATAAGCCCCGGCTGGTTAGTTGTGAAGGTGTGCAAAAACGGAGGGGCTCGCTGGAAGCGGGTACAAAAAAGCCCGGCGCGGAGAGGCGACCGGGCTTTTGAAAGGAATGGGCGTTGTTTTAGACTTTGAGCTTTCCGCCGTAGATCGCATTGGCCCCCAGTTCTTCCTCGATGCGGAGGAGCTGGTTGTATTTTGCGATACGGTCGGAACGGCTGAGGGAGCCAGTCTTGATTTGGCCGCAGTTCGTTGCTACGGCGATGTCCGCGATGGTGGCATCTTCGGTTTCGCCGGAACGGTGTGAAAGCACGGAGGTGTAGCCCGCTTCTTTTGCCATTTCAACCGCGTCGAGGGTCTCGGTAAGGGAACCGATTTGATTCACCTTCACGAGGATGGAATTTGCGGTTTCGGTATCGATGCCCTTTTTGAGGAACTTGGTGTTTGTTACGAAGAGGTCATCACCGACGAGCTGGGTCTTGTGTCCAATGGCGTCAGTCAGTTTCTTCCAGCCGTCCCAGTCATTCTCATCACAACCATCCTCGATGGAGATGATGGGGAATTTCTTTTGGAGGTCTTTATAGAAATCGACCATTTGCTTGGCGTTGCGTTTGGAGCCGTCAGATTTTTTGAAGACGTATTTTTTGGACTTTGCGTCGTAAAATTCGGAGGAGGCGACGTCGAGCGCGAAGAAGATATCCTTACCGAGCTTGTAGCCGGCTTTTTTGACGGCCTCGGCGATGACTTCGAGGGCGGCTTCATTGGATTCTAGGACCGGGGCGAATCCGCCTTCGTCACCCACCGCGGTGGAGAGACCTTTGCTCTTGAGCACGCTCTTGAGGGCGTGGAAAATTTCACATCCCATGCGGAGGGCTTGACGGAAGGTGTCCGCGCCCTTGGGCATAATCATGAATTCCTGAATGTCGATAGGGGCGTCTGAGTGGGCGCCGCCGTTCATGATGTTCATCATGGGGACGGGGAGGACTTTGGCGTTGGTACCGCCAATGTATTTGTAAAGGGGTAGGCCAAGGGCCTCGGCGGCGGCTTTGGCAGTGGCGAGGGAAACACCGAGGATGGCGTTAGCGCCGAGGTTCTTCTTGGTGGCGGTGCCGTCAAGCGCAAGCATGGTTTGGTCGATAGTGACCTGATCGCATGCATCAAGACCCACGAGTTCGGGGGCAATGAGGTTGTCGACATTATCAACTGCTTTGAGGACGCCCTTGCCGAGGTAGCGTTTCTTGGGATTCGTGCCCTTGGGGAATTTTGAGGCGGGCACGGAACCGTCGCGCAATTCAACCGCTTCGTTCACTCCGGTACTCGCTCCGGAGGGTACCGCAGCGCGGCCAATGACGCCGGAGTCGAGCTCAACGTCGACTTCAACAGTGGGATTGCCGCGGGAGTCGATGACTTCGCGGGCGCGGATATCTGTGATGTAGGTACTCATTTTAATTTAGTTTACTTGGATTCAATTTTTAGGAGGCGCGGTGTTTCCTGAAAGGCAGCCCGACGAAGGCATACAAGAAATGCAGGCGGCGCTGTCAACGGTGCATGCGATTCCTAGCGTAATTGTTGCAGGCGTTGTTGCCAGGGTCCCGCTTGTGCGAGCGCTTCAATTTGCTCGGAAAGGGAGGCGAGGGCTTTGGTGCGACCTTCAAGATGTGCGGACACTGCCAAATAGTAAATGGCTTCGGCGCGAAGGATCTGGGCGGCATTGGGATCGCTGGCAAGGGCCTCGAGTTCTGCATGGGCTGCTTCGATTTCACCTGCCTCGCTGATTGAAAGGGCATGACCGAAGCGGGCGCGGCTACCCAAGAGGGGATCGGTCAGAGCCGTGCTTGCGAGGGCGTAATATTCACGGGCGCGATCAAATTCCTCTGCCTCAAAAGCTTCATCGGCTACGCGCAGGGCGGCGAAACCGCCCAGTTCAAGATGGGAGTGATCTTTAGCAAAGCCCTCGAGCGTGTCTTCAGCCTGCGCCTCGAGGTAACGGGCTTGATGTTGCTCGGTTGAATAGTTGCCGTAAATACGCACCCCATTGAGGCCGATGATGACCAAGGCGAGCACCGCGATGCACCCGCTCACAAAGGCTTTGTTCTCCATCCAATACATGGAGACGCGTTCCTCAAAGGCGATATCTGTGGTTTCCTCAGCATCGACAAGATTGCGTTCATCAATCTTGGCGGCCTCGTCTTTTTGCTCGGGAAAAAGGTTTTTATTCTTCTTATGTTGTGGACGTTTCATGGTAATCTATCGGGTCAGTCGAAGACGACGGTCTTGTTGTTGTAGACCAGGATGCGGTTGTCGAGATGGAGTCGGATGGCTTGGGCGAAGACGGACTTTTCAAGGTCGCGGCCTTTGCGGATCAAATCGGCTACGGAGTTGCGGTGATTGATACGAGTAACGTCTTGATGAATGATTGGACCCTCGTCAAGAGCTGCGGTGGCGTAATGGGCGGTGGCTCCGATGAGTTTAACCCCGCGCTGGTGAGCTTGATGGTAGGGTTTTCCGCCGGCAAAGGCAGGCAGGAAAGAGTGGTGGATATTGATAACCGGGCAACCGGCTTCTGCGAGGAAATGGTCGGAAAGCACCTGCATATAACGCGCCATTACAATGCACTGGATTCCGTTCTCATGCAGGATGCGCAATTGTGCGTTCTCGGCCTCCGTTTTGTTCTCAGCGGTTACGGGGACGTGATGAAAGGGGATGCCATAGTTGCGGGCATCGGCTTCAAGGCTGTCGTGGTTTGAAAGGATGCAGGCAAGTTCACCCGCGAATTCACCGGCGCGAAAGCGGAGGATAGTGTCGTGGAAACAATGATCGATTTTGGAAACAAAGAGGGCGACCTTCGGGCGTTTGCAACTCAGGGCAACGCTGACTTCCATGCCGAGTTCCTCGTGGACAAATTGCTTGAAATTGGCGGCTTCTTTTTTTGGGTCGCCGGAAGGAGACCATTCAACGCGTTGAAAAAAGATATTGGCCTCCAGGTCCTTGTGTTGGTCGGCGTGGAAAATATTGCTGCCACGGAGGAAGATCCAACTCGAAACCCTCGAAACTAGACCCGGTTGATCGGGCCCGTAGAGAAGCGCGACTATCGTTTCCTGAGTTGTGGGCATTGTGATTTTGGGGCTTTAGGCCTTACGGCATTCCTCCGAGTAGCTCTGGATAGAGCGTACCTCGTAGCCTTTTTCGCGTAGGCTGCGGATGCCGTCCACTGCCGCGGCAGCCGCGGAGATGGTGGTCATGATGCAAATGTTGTATTTGAGTGCCTCGGTGCGAATGAGGTTCTCGTTTTGGCGGGGAACGGTTCCTTGCGGGGTGTTAATAATAAGGGAAATTTTTCCGTTCTTGATGAGGTCGATGACATTGGGGCGACCTTCACTGAGGCGGTAGACGCTTTTAACGTCGATGCCATTTTCCTTTAGGAGTTTTCCGGTGCCGGCGGTGGCGGTGATGCCGAAGCCGAGTTCGCTGAGCCCGCGCGCGATTTCAATGGCGCGTTTCTTGTCGTGATCCTTTACGGAGATAAAGACATCTCCCGAATCGGGAAGGCTCGGCTTGGCGGCCATTTGAGATTTCGCGAATGCAACGCCGAGGTCTTTGTCGAGGCCCATGACTTCACCGGTGCTGCGCATTTCGGGGCTGAGCATGATGGGGGCTCCGGGGAATCGGTTGAAGGGGAAGACCGATTCCTTGACGGCCCAGTAGGGCGGGATGATTTCGTCCGTGAAGCCCAGCTCGGCAAGTTTTTCGCCTGCCATGACGCGGGCGGCAAGTTTTGCGAGGGGCACACCGATGGCTTTTGAAACAAAGGGCACGGTGCGCGAGGCGCGCGGGTTAACTTCAATAATGAAGAGTTCGTCGTCCTTGATGGCGTACTGCACGTTCATGAGGCCAACGACTTCCAGCTCGCGGGCGAGGGCGTAAGTGGCTTCACGCACTTTTTCTAGGAGGGAGTCCGAAAGGGCGTGGGGCGGCATCACCATGGCGGCGTCTCCAGAGTGAACGCCTGCAAATTCAACGTGCTGGAGGATGCCACCGATCACAGCGGTCTCGCCGTCTGAGATGCAATCAACGTCTAGTTCGTAGGCGTCCTCAAGGAATTGGTCGAGCAGCACCGGCTTGCCGGGGGCGACCTCAAACACGTCGCGCACGATGGCCTTCATTTCGGCGACGTCATAAACGATGAACATCCCGCGGCCGCCGAGGACGAAGGAGGGGCGCAGGAGAATCGGGAAGCCGATTTCACCGGCGAGTTCGTAGGCTTGTTCCTGCGAGTGGGCGATGCGGTTCTTGGGTTGCTTGAGATCGATGCGGTCGAGGATTTTTCGGAAGAGGTCGCGGTCTTCGGCTGCGTCAATCATGGAGGGAGAGGTTCCGATGATGTTGACGCCGTGCGCTTCGAGGTCGCTGGCGAGGTTAAGGGGGGTCTGCCCGCCGAATTGTACGATGACGCCGTCGCATTGTTCCTGCCGGTAAATTTCAAGGACGTCCTCGAGGGTGAGGGGTTCGAAGAAAAGTTTATCGGAGGTGTCGTAGTCGGTGGAGACGGTTTCGGGGTTGGAATTGACCATGACGGTTTCGTAGCCCGCCTCGCGCAGGGCGAAGGAGGCATGCACGCAGCAATAGTCGAATTCGATGCCCTGTCCGATGCGGTTGGGGCCGCCACCGAGAATCATGATCTTCTTCGTGTCAGAAGGTATGATTTCGTTTTCCGCGCCGTAGGAGGAATAGAAGTAGGGGGTGTAGGCTTGGAACTCCGCTGCGCAGGTATCGACCAAACGGTACTGGGTATGGATATCGAGGGCCTCTCGTTTCTTGCGGACGGGTTGGCGGTTGGCGCCGATGAGTTGTGCGATGAGGGCATCGCTGAATCCGGCTTCCTTCGCTTGCCGCATGAGGGGCGCCTCAAGTTTTGTAAGACTGGTGGCGCGCAGGGCGTTTTCAATATCAACGAGTTCGCTCAATTGCTGGAGGAACCAGGGGTCGATGGCGCAGATTTCATGGATTTCCTTGACGGTCATGCCGCTGAGGAAGGCATGGCGCACCCAGAAGACGCGCTCGGAGGTGGGGATGGCAATGCCCTCGCGGATTTTTTGCAGATCCTTGACGGGTTCATCGAGTCCGGCACTTTTCGGACCAACGAATCCCGGAGCGCCGATTTCGAGCGAACGGAGGGCTTTTTGAAAGGATTCCTTGAAGGTGCGCCCGATCGCCATGGCCTCGCCCACCGATTTCATGGCGGAGGTCAGGGTCTTGTCTGCCCCGGGGAATTTTTCAAAGGTGAAGCGGGGGATTTTAGTGACCACGTAATCGATGGTCGGTTCGAAACTGGCGGGGGTTTTGCGGGTGATGTCGTTCCGCAATTCGTCGAGGCTGTAACCCACCGCAAGTTTGGCGGCCATCTTGGCGATGGGGAAGCCAGTGGCTTTTGAGGCGAGGGCGGAACTACGGGAAACCCGGGGGTTCATCTCAATCACGACCATGCGTCCGTTGGCGGGGTTCACCGAAAATTGGATATTGGAACCGCCAGTTTCAACGCCGACTTCGCGGATGCAGGCAAACGAGGCATCGCGCATCAATTGATATTCCTTATCGGTCAGGGTCATCGCGGGGGCTACGGTGATCGAGTCACCCGTGTGCACGCCCATGGGGTCGAAATTCTCAATGGAGCAGATGACAACGCATTGGTCCTTGTGGTCGCGCATGACCTCCATCTCGTATTCTTTCCAACCGAGGAGGCATTCCTCGACGAGCACCTCCGTGGTGGGAGAAATCTCTAGCCCCGCCTGCACCATTTTTTCGTACTCTTCCCGGTTGTAGGCGATGCCACCTCCCGCGCCGCCGAGGGTGAAGCTGGGGCGGATGATGATGGGGAAATCGCCGATTAATTCATCTGCGGCTTTAAGGGCGTCCTGCAAGTTGTTGACGGTCGCGGAGCGCGCCACGTCGAGGCCGATCTTGAGCATGGCCTGTTTGAAGACTTCGCGGGCTTCCCCTTTTTCGATGGCTTCGGGTTTTGCCCCGATCATTTCAACTCCGTATTTCTTTAGAATTCCTTCGGCGTTGAGGTCCATCGAAAGGTTGAGGCCGGTCTGTCCACCTAGGGTGGGGAGAAGGGCCTGCGGGCGTTCCTTGGTAATTATTTTTTCGAGGGCGTCAACGGTTAGGGGCTCGATGTAAGTGACATCAGCAAACTCCGGGTCCGTCATGATGGTGGCAGGGTTGCTATTGACGAGTACCACCCGGTAACCTTCTTCGCGCAAGGCTTTACAAGCCTGTGTTCCGGAGTAGTCAAACTCGCAAGCCTGACCGATCACAATGGGTCCAGATCCAATAATCAGAATGGTCTCAATATCAGTGCGTTTTGGCATAAATCTTTTTGAGCGTGGAATTTTTGTGCAGGCATGCAAGCACGAACGCATGGGATATGACGCTTAGTTCAATATTATCCGAAATGGGCTTGTCAGTGGCGGGTCGGTCTGTGTTTTTGGCAGGGTGCAAAATGACGCAATCCAGTCAAAGAATCCGGACTATCTGGAGGGTTTGAATTTTACCGCTCTGGAGGCTTGCCTGGAGGATGCCGGCGTGAATCCTGTACATGCCAAGGCGCTTTTTAATGCCTTGCATCGACGCCTCGAGTGCACCTTGCCGGAGGCGAATGAACCCATGGTGCCGCCGCTTCAGCGCTGGTTGTCCTCGGGTGATGCACCCCAGCACTGTCCCCTACACCGGGTCACTGAAACTCCCAGCGCGGATGGCTACACCCACAAATACCTCCTGCGCCTCGCGGATGGGTCCGAGGTCGAGGCGGTGCAGATGGGGTTCCCGGGGCGTTTCACCGCTTGCCTGAGCAGTCAGGTGGGCTGTGCTATGGGTTGCGTCTTCTGCGCCACCGGACAAATGGGCTTTGCCCGTCACCTGAGCGCGGGGGAAATCGTCGCGCAGGCGCTCCACGTCGAGCGGCAACTGCGGGCTACGTGCGGTGAACGCCTGCGCAATATCGTCATGATGGGCATGGGCGAACCCCTCCATAATTTTGAGGCCACCATGCAGGCACTGGAAATCCTGACCGATAACCGCGGCCGCAACATCGGTCCTGCTCGCGTCGCCATCAGCACTGTGGGGCACATTCCGGGAATCGAGCAATTAGCGCGTCACCCCAAGCGTTACTCCCTCGCAGTCAGTCTCCATGGAGCCAGCGATGCGGAGCGCGCCGCCCTGGTGCCGGTCAATAAGAAATGGCCCCTTGCAGATTTGATTCAGGCCTGCCGCGACTATTCGCGGATCAAGCGCGCCCGCGTCTTTTTTGCCTGGACCCTGATCGGCGGAGTCAACGACAGTGAGGATCACGCCCGCCGCTTGGCGGAGCTTCTGCGCGGGATGGACGCGCATGTGAACCTTATCCCGCTCAATCCTACCGAGGGCTTTGAGGGTGACGCACCGGGAGAAGATAGGGTGCGGGCCTTTCAAGCAATTATTCAGGATTCCGGCCTACCCAGCACCGTGCGCCAGCGCCGGGGCATCGACGTCGCCGCCGGCTGTGGTCAGCTCAAAGCGGCCCGCGTCAAACGAGAGTGAGCACGCTTGCGCTCACTTAATAGGAACCGGCTACTCCAGACCCAGTTTTTCAAGCTTCGGGCGAATGATACGTGCGCAGTAGGGCTGGTTGCCATTCTGGCGGTAGTAATCCTGATGATAGTCCTCGGCGGGGTAGTAGGTCGAGGCCGCCGTGATTTCCGTCACAATCGCGTCTTCAAACAAAGCCTTTGCCGCTGCTTTGGATGCCTCTGCTGCGGCTTTCTGCGCCTCGCTGTGGTAAAAGATCGCAGAACGGTATTGCGTGCCTACGTCGTAGCCTTGTCGGTTCAGAGTTGTCGGGTCGTGCGAACGCCAGAGCCAGTCCAGTAGGGTTTCAAAGGAAATGACGTCCGGGTCGAAATGAATCTGAGTGACCTCCGCGTGACCGGTTGTGCCCTCGCACACCGCGCGGTAGGTCGGGTTTTCAACGCTCCCGCCCATGTAGCCCGATTCCACCGAGTGAACCCCCTCCAGCAATTCAAAGACCGCCTCCACGCACCAAAAACATCCCGCCCCAAAGGTCGCGGTTTCCAAATTATTGGCATCAATTTCGGGCATGGCATTTTCTTTTTCAGTGACAGGTTCACCCATGCAGGCGCTCATAGCTAGCACATTCAGGCCTAAAAGGGAGATTTGTATGTAAAGTAACATATTGATTAGTGATCGATCGCAACCGGAAGTTCCCATTTTGTATCAAAGTGAAATGACTCCCGGCACCTGCGCCACCCGTTGGTAAATCGCGATGACCTCGTCACAGGAATGCACCTGCATTTCCATCGTGTAGGCCGTAAAGCGCCCGTTTTTTGATTCCCGCGACTGCACCGGATCATCCGCAAACAAGTCCAGCACCGCCTCCGTTTGCTCCTTCGGCACGATAAATTTGAATGGAAATACGCAGGGCCACTCGTAATTTGCATCCAATGAAGAACGAAAGGATTCCAGGCTTTTGTCATCATCCATACCATAAAGCTGCACAGAACGCTCGATTTGTCACGCCCCGGCTACAGCTTCCAGTCTTGCCTCCGGCACCGCGCCTGTTTTTGTATGGGGCTTCCCAACCTGCCCGGGTGGTGGAATGGTAGACACTGGGGATTTAAAATCCCTTGCCTGAAAAGGCGTGCGGGTTCAAGTCCCGCCCCGGGCACTTCGTTGGGTGGCGTGCCTTGACCCCGCGTGCGGGTGGTCCGGTTCGCTGCGCGCCCGGTCATGTCGGCCTGCCGGCCTCGGAACAAGT
The DNA here is from genome assembly GCA_965659965.1 of Coraliomargaritaceae bacterium. Lineage (GTDB taxonomy): Bacteria > Verrucomicrobiota > Verrucomicrobiia > Opitutales > Coraliomargaritaceae > UBA7445. The sequence goes on along the minus strand of CBFHXZ010000001.1, from coordinate 141,291 downwards.
CCCGCCCCGGGCACTTCGTTGGGTGGCGTGCCTTGACCCCGCGTGCGGGTGGTGTGGTTTTTGAGTGAGCCCTATCCTTTTTGGACGGTCGCCGGATGGGTAGAGGGGACCCATGCCTTGGGAATCCGCATTTTTGCTGGGTTTGTGGGGGTTTTTAAAGTTGGCACATGGAATGCTTTAACACACGAGCCTGCGCTCTTCGCAGGTGTCGGGGGCCTCTGGTCACTGACTCAACCAACATTAAGAACTCAATCTGACTCGTTACTAACATGAAGATAAAACATTCTTTACTCGCATTGTTGCTTTGCAGCATGGCGTTTATGACGACCGGTCTTGTTGCTGAGAGTCCTGCCGATTTGGCAATGGCTCCGGCTAAGGCGGCGCTCGAAGCCGGCAACGGCCAAGCGGAAGACTACCTTGCCCTCCTTGAGGCGCAGGGTGAAGATGCTTATGCGTTCGACTTTTTCACAACTTCGATGTTGTGGACGGTCATTGCAGCGGCGCTGGTCTTCCTAATGCACCTCGGTTTTGCCACGCTTGAAGCGGGCCTGACCCGTTCCAAAAATACCGTTAACATTCTTTTCAAGAATTGTTTCATCATCGCCATTGGCATCATTTCCTATGCGGTGATCGGTTTCAACACGCACTATCCGGGTGATTTCAACGGATGGTTCTCAATCGGTTCCATGATTGGGGATCTCAACGCAGACGGGGGTAACACCTTCGGCTACGGTGGTGTGGGTCTCGCGATGACCGGCTACGGTGACTTTATCTTCCAGGCGATGTTCGCTGCTACGGCTGCCACGATTGTATCGGGTGCAGTTGCAGAGCGCGTAAAGCTCGGAAGCTTCATGATTTTTGCAACGCTTTTGGTTGCAATTGCATATCCAGTTGTCGGTTCATGGCACTGGGGAGGCGGCTGGCTCGGCGGCCTCAATGACGGTAACGGATTCAAAGACTTCGCTGGTTCTGCAGTGGTACACGCCTTCGGTGGTTTTGCTGCCCTGGCCTGTGTGATCATCCTTGGACCCCGCGCTGGTAAATATACCGAGAACGGTATCAAGCCGATTCTTGGTCACAGCATGCCGCTGGCTGCAATTGGTGTCTTCCTCCTCTTCTTGGGTTGGTTTGGTTTCAATGGTGGTTCGGTGCTTTCTGCAGATCCCTCCGGTGTGGGCCTCGTCTTCACGACTACGGCGCTTGCCGCTTGTGGTGGTGCGCTCGCATCCATGGCGATCTCCTGGATTTTCCTTAAGAAGCCTGACCTTTCCATGGCGCTCAATGGTTTCCTTGCCGGTCTTGTAGGTATCACTGCAAATGCCGACATTGTCTCCGCGGGCGGTTCCATCGTAATCGGTCTTGTTGCCGGTGTTATCGTAGTTTTCTCCATCATTTTCTTCGACAAGATCAAGATCGACGATCCCGTTGGTGCGATCTCTGTGCACGGCGTCTGTGGTGTGTGGGGTATTCTTGCCTGCGCCCTCTTTGACGTGACCGATTCCGGTTACACCCTTGTGGGTCAGTTGATTGGTGTCGTCGCCGTCGGTGTTGCCGCCTTTGTTTTCGCGTTCATCGTGTTCGGTATCCTCAAAGTTGTTATGGGCGTCCGCGTCTCGGCAGAAGAGGAAGCAGAGGGACTCGACATCAGCGAGCACGGTCAGGAAGCCTATCCCGACTTCGCCTCCAGCGCCCGCTAAGGCTCTCTTGATTCAACCATAAACATTGAAACAAAAGCATTATGAAATTAATCAAATCAATCATCAAGCCCTTCAAGCTCGAAGAAGTGAAAGAAGCACTCGCCGAGGTTGGTGTAGAGGGTATGACCGTGACTGAAGTCAAGGGCTTTGGTCGCCAGAAGGGTCACACGGAAATCTACCGTGGCAGTGAATACACTGTGGACTTCCTGCCCAAGGTTATGATCGAGGTCATCGTGGATGACGCCATCGCAGACAAAACTGCCAGCGCAATTGTGGAAGCAGCCAAGACCGGCAAGATCGGTGACGGCAAGGTTTTCATCCTGCCGGTAGAAAGTGCGATCCGCATACGCACCGAGGAATCGGGCGCGGAAGCCCTCTAATAAGGGCATTCCGATCCGTTGAGGTTTACAACGGCCATCCCTTTAGGGGGATGGCCGTTTTTTGTTATTTACGCGACAATCGGTTTATACTTCTCTTTTGAAATCGCATCTCGGCGCGTAAGCAAAACTACCAACCTAAACTACTATGCAAAAGACCCTTCAACTACTTGTATTATTTTGCGTACCTCTATTACTGGGTACGACGCTCATGGCGGAGGAAGCAGCGGACGCGGCTATTTCAACGCTCAGTTCCGGCGATACTGCCTGGATGCTCACCGCGACGGTGCTGGTGCTCTTCATGACCCTGCCCGGCCTCGCGCTTTTCTACGGCGGCCTCGTGCGCTCGCAGAATGTTCTCTCGGTGCTAATGCATTGCTTCGCGATCGCCTGTCTTGCCTCGGTACTCTGGGTAGGCGGGCTTTACAGTCTGGCTTTTGCAGACGGCTCGGCATACTTGGGTGGGCTTTCCAAGCTCGGCTTGCAGGGAGTGGATTCCAGCAGCATGAGTGGAAGCATTCCTGAAACGGTCTTTGTGATGTTTCAGCTCACTTTTGCCATCATCACCCCCGCTTTGATTGTGGGTGCCTTTGTAGAGCGCATGAAATTTTCGGCGGTGCTTCTTTTCACCGCGCTTTGGCTCATCATCGTTTACGCTCCGGTTACACACTGGGTGTGGGGCGGCGGTTGGCTCATGGAAAAAGGCGTCTTTGACCTCGCCGGTGGAATCGTGGTGCACGCGACGGCCGGTATTTCCGCGCTGGTTCTGGCAAAATGCCTCGGGCCCCGCGATGGGTTCCCCACCAAGCTGCACGTGCCACACAACCCGGGAATGGTTATGATCGGCGCGTCCATGCTCTGGGTGGGCTGGTTCGGCTTTAACGCCGGTAGTCAAGTAGCCGCCAACGAAGCCGCAGGTATGACGATGCTGGTCACCCATATTTCTGCCGCAGTGGCCAGTTTGACATGGATGACCATTGAATGGTTGAAGACCGGCAAGCCCGGACTCGTCGGTATCGTTACCGGTATGGTTGCCGGACTGGCGTCCATTACACCCGCTTCCGGTAATGTCGGGCCGCTCGGCGCCTGCATCATCGGTTTCCTTGCCGGATTCATTTGCTACTTCGCCTGCGGTTTTGTTAAGCAGGGACTCAAGATCGACGATTCCCTCGACGTTTTCGCAGTTCACGGCGTGGGTGGTATCATGGGTACCCTCATGGTTGCCGTGCTCGGCACCGCTACCTTCGGTGGCTTCGGCGTGGAGTCCGTCGGTGCGCAACTCGGCACCCAGGCCTTTGCTGTACTCGCAGTGATCCTCTGGTCCGCCGTTGCCAGTTACCTCATCATCCTCGTTTGTCGCGTGGTGACCGGTCTCCGCGTTTCATCTGAAGATGAAACTACCGGATTGGATCAGGGCGAACATGGCGAAACTGCCTATCACTTCGAGTAGGCATTTCGCAATTGCCTCAGTTCAAGTGTCCTATAAACTTAAGATAAACTAAACATTAATTAATCTATGAAACTCATTAAAGCTATTATTAAACCCTTCAAACTCGACGAGGTGAAGGATGCCCTGACCGAACTGGGAGTGACCGGCCTGACCGCCATCGAAGCCAAGGGCTTTGGTCGCCAGAAGGGACACACTGAAATCTACCGCGGCAGTGAATACACCGTGGATTTCCTTCCCAAGACCGTCATTGAAACTGTAGTGGACGACTCGCTCGCTGAGCAAGCCGTTGCTGCGATTGTGAATGCCGCCAAGACTGGTAAGATCGGTGACGGCAAAGTCTTTGTCCTCCCTGTCGAAAGTGCGGTTCGTATCCGTACTGAAGAAGAGGGCGGCGAAGCGCTCTAATCAAGCGCCTCAATTACCTCATACAAAATCCGCTTCCCGGTCCGGGAGGCAGATTTTTTTGAATCATTCAGTTCTGCGAAGTGCAAACATCCAATCATAGAATTCGGCAGTGCCGTAAGTGACCCGCCGGGCATTGTGGCCTTCATTAGGGTAGTTGCGGAAGTGCACCTGCCTGCCCCCGGCTTGGCGAATCGCCTGCACCATGCGCTCAGAGCGTTCAGCTGGAACGACTTTGTCCAATGCGCCCACAAAGGCGTAGACCGGCACTTTCGCCAGGTTCGCGGCCCAGGCCTCGAGATCTTTGGTGACGTCCATGGGGCCACCGTAACCAATACCGCCCACCACCGGGGCGATTGCGGCGAAATGTTCGGGGTTGTGGCCGCCCCACATCCAGCTCCCAAATCCGCCCATGCTGTTACCGGTAAGATAGATGCGGCGTTCGTCCACAGGTAGGGTCGCCTTCAGGTGCGCAAGCAGGACGTTGAGGTCGGTATGCTCCCAGGTCGCCCGGGCGCCATCCTTGTTTTGTTTGAGGCATTGCGGGGCCACGATGAGGCTGGGGCCTTTGCGAAAGCGTTGAATGCCGTCGGTCAATTGCCGCACCTGACCTGCGATGCGACGGATGTCCATTCCCTTGCCGCCCCCGCCGTGGAGGTAGATGAGGAGCGGTTGTTTGGCGGCTTTGGCGTCACCCACGCGGAAGAGAAGGTATTCCGGATTGAGGGCGGTGGTCTTTTTTTCAAGGGCGGGGTCGAGGCGCTCGACGGTGGGCCGAACGGGTTGGGCGAGGGTCGCCAGGATCGGAGTGAGGAGAAGTAGCAGGAATGGGAATGGGTAAAGTTTCATGTGGGTAGGAAGGGTTGTTCTTGGCGGGTATGGCTTTTGGAGAAAGGCTGAGTCGAGTGAATTTACGGTATTCGAGGGTCGTTTTTTTCGATGATCTCCGGCGCGCGCGGGTCATTACCGGCGGTCTTGTGGTAACGTCCGGTGAGTTTGTCTTTTTCGTATTTTGTGAAGCCTTTTTGGGTGAGGTTCTTGTTTTCGAGGGTGCGCTGGTTGGCTTTCTCGGAGTATCGGGTATTGAGGGCGGGGCTGCCGAGAACCTTGCGAATGGGCTTTCCGGTTTGTGGATGGGTGCTCAGGGGCGGATCGGACATGCCTTGAATGACCTCAAACTGGGGTCCGGCGCTGCCGTCGGGGAGGATTTCTTCGTATGTGTAGGTGGGCATAATGGATGAATTAAAGGTGACTGAAGTGGCAGGGTCTATGCTTAAAGCACCTAAGAGACGCGACAAACTCAAATTGTAGCTTGCATGGATTGGGGGGTCTCGTAAGTTTCGGCAGTTCAAACAGATGATTCTCTGGATCAAATGAAATCAGAAAGCACAACCCTAGGTTACAACAGTAAAGTAGAAGGTGAAGTCGTCGTCACTCAAGCGGATGCGGTCATCAATTGGATACGGAAACATTCAGTGTGGCCAATGCCTATGGGGCTTGCCTGTTGTGCGATCGAGCTCATGGCAGTGGGCGCGTCTCGCTTTGACATATCCCGCTTCGGAATGGAGGTTATGCGTTTCTCTCCGCGTCAGGCGGATTGTATGATCGTCTCGGGCACGGTGACTTATAAAATGGCGGAAGTTGTGCGTCGGATTTACGAGCAAATGGCAGAGCCGAAATGGGTAGTCGCGATGGGTGCCTGTGCGAGTACGGGCGGGATGTACCGTTCCTACGCAACCCTCCAGGGGGTGGACCGTATCGTGCCGGTGGATGTTTATGTGAGCGGTTGTCCGCCGCGCCCGGAGGCGTTGCTGGATGCCATGATTAAACTGCAAGACAAGATTGGCCGGGAGCGTTCGGTCAAGAACTTGACTGCACCGAAGGCTGAGGCTGCAGAGCCGGCCCTCGCAGGGAAGGAAGCGTAACATGAGTCACGCGGATTTCGCATCCCTCAAGGAGCGTTTCGCCTACCTGACCGAGCGGGATTCTGCGGATCACCTTGCGGTGAATTGTCCGGCGGAGCATTTGCTGGAATTCTGCACCGCTCTGCGTGACGAACTGGGCTACGACCTGCTGGTGGATGTGACTGCTATCGATTGGGATGCGGAAACGAGTCCACGTTTCACAGGCATTTACCATATTTTATCAACGACGCACCACAATTACATCCGCATCGCGGCGGATTGCGCAGATGATGCCGCCCCGAGCTTGCCGAGTGTGGCAGGGCTTTTCCCGGCGGCGAATTGGCACGAGCGTGAAACCTACGACATGATGGGCATCCGATACGAGGGTCACCCGGATTTAAAACGTATTTTGATGTGGGAGGATTATCCGTACCACCCCCTGCGGAAGGAATTTCCATTGGCGGGGATCGAGGTGCCCTTCCCGGCGGCGGATGTGGCGGAGACCGCAAACGCGAAAGTCTTGCCCGCGCCGATGATGGGCGGGCCGTTCGTTTCGCCTGCGGATGGAACGATGCGGGAAATTGAACCGCAGGCGAAGGACGAGAGTTGGACGGAGAAGGAGGAGCAACGCTAATGGCTACGACTAAGGAAATTTCGATTGGAGATCTTGGGGCTCGCGCAGGCGAGGCGGAGGAAGAACTGAAGGGTGAAACCATGGCGCTTAATGTTGGGCCGTCACACCCGACCACTCACGGGGTGCTGCGTCTTTTAACGGAGTTGGACGGTGACATCATCACGAAGTGCGAGCCGGTCATTGGATATTTGCATCGTGGGGATGAAAAGATTGCGGAGAACATGACTTATAATCAGTTTGTGCCGTATACCGACCGCTTGGATTATCTTGCACCGCTGGCAAACAATGTAGCCTTTGCGATAGCGGTTGAAAAATTGGCGGCTTTGGAGGTTCCGGAGCGTTGCCAGGCCATTCGTGTTTTGTGCTGCGAATTAGCTCGAGTCTCTTCGCACCTTTTAGGGATCGGGGTCTTTGGGATGGATGCCGGAGCCTGGACGGTCTTCATGTACACTTTTACGGAGCGCGAAAAACTCTACACTTTATTTGAAGAATTGACGGGTGCACGTTTCACCACGAGCTATACCCGCATCGGAGGCGTGGCTCGCGACATCCCTGAGGGTTGGCTCGGTCGCGTGACGGATTTCATCAACGGCGTGCTTCCGGTCTTGGACGAGATCGACAAATTGCTCACCCGCAACCGTATCTTTGTAGACCGCACGCAGGGAGTCGGAGCGATCTCCCGCGAGGACGCCATCGCCTACGGCTTGACCGGCCCGAATCTTCGCGCCTCGGGTGTAGACCTCGACCTGCGCAAGGACAAGCCCTACCTCGGTTACGAGCAATACGACTTTGACGTTCCGGTCGGCACTACGGGTGATTGCTATGACCGTTATCTGCTGCGCGCGGAGGAGGTGCGCCAATCGGTTCGCATCATTCGTCAGGTGATCGACACCATTCCCGACGGCAGTTTCTACGCGGAGGATGCGAAGCGCATCTTCTCTCCGCCGAAGGACAAAGTGCTCACGAGCATGGAGGAGTTGATTCAGAATTTCATGATTACGACTGAGGGACCGCAGATCCCGGCGGGTGAAGCCTATTTTGAGGCGGAAAACCCGAAAGGGGCGCTTGGTTTTTATGTGGTTTCAAAGGGAGGGGGCGTGCCGTATCGCCTCAAGATCCGTGGGCCGTCTTTTTGCTCGCTCAGCATATTGGATAAACTTGTGCCGGGTCATTACATGACGGATATTACCGTCATACTTGGATCGCTGGATTTTGTGATGGGGGAGTGTGACCGCTAAAATTGTAAGCTATGGAATTAAAGCCAGAAACCATTGAAAAGATCGACCGCCTCGTGCCCCGTTATCCGGTGAAACGTAGTGCGGCGTTGCCGCTATGCCACTTGGTGCAGGAAGATCAGGGCTACCTTTCCGACGAGGCGATTGAATGGATTGCGGAACGCCTCGAATTGGAACCGATCAACATCGCTGAGATCGTGACCTTTTATCCGATGCTCCGTCGTAAACCGACTGGGGAATATCACGTGCGGGTTTGCCGCACCTTGCCCTGTGCGCTGGGCGGAGCCTACCAGACCTGCCGCCGCCTGGAGGAGGAATTGAATGTCAAGGTGGGGCATACCAGCGAGGACGGGAAAGTGACACTGGAATTTGTGGAGTGCCATGCCGATTGTGGCAAAGCTCCGGTCGTGATGGTGGGTGAAACGGAATACACCGATGTCAGTTTGGAAGCTGCCAGTGAAATGGCGGAGAAAATTAAAAAGGGAACGCTTTAGGAATTTTAAAAATGGCACTCGAGGAACAACGACTGATTTTCAAGCACATTGATGCGCCGGGTTATACCCGCGATATTGACTGCTACCTCAAGCACGGTGGTTACGAGCAATTAAAGAAAGCCGTCACCATGAAGCCCGAGGACATCTGTGCGGAAGTCACCGCCTCCGGCGTTCGTGGGCGGGGCGGTGCCGGGTTCCCGGCTGGCGTTAAATGGAAATTCCTCGACCGCAAGTCTGGCAAACCGATCTATTTGATCTGCAATGCCGACGAGTCCGAACCGGGCACCTTTAAAGACCGTCAAATCATCCACAAGGATCCTCATCAGTTGATTGAGGGTATGCTTTGTTCCGCTTTTGCGATTCAGGCAAAACTCGCCTTCATCTACATCCGCGGGGAATTCTTTGAGGGTTACCGCATTCTGGAGGAAGCGATTGAAGAGGCCCGCGCGAAGAACCTGCTGGGGGACAACATTCTTGGCTCCGGCTACTCCTGCGATATCATCGTTCACCGCGGAGCGGGGGCTTATATCTGTGGCGAGGAGACTGGACTAATCGAATCGTTGGAGGGCAACCGCGCCAACCCGCGCATCAAGCCGCCCTATTTCCCGGCGGCACTCGGGCTCTATCAATGCCCGACCATCGTCAACAACGTCGAAACGCTTTGCGACGTGAAGCACATCATCGAGATGGGCGGCGAGGCCTTCTCAAAAATCGGCACTCCTGGCAATACTGGCACCCGCATCTGGTGTGTTTCCGGACACGTGCAAAAACCCGGCTATTACGAATTTCCCTGTGCGGCGCTAACTTTGGGCCAGCTAATCAACGACGTTTGCGGCGGGCTCAAGCCGGGCCGTAAATTGAAAGCGGTCATCCCCGGCGGTTCGTCCTCCAAGATCCTGCGGGCGGACGAACGTTTTAAGGGCAAACTCAAGGACGGCACGGAATTTGACTGGGGTATCGAGGACATCCCCATGGATTTTGACAGTTTGGCGGCGGTGGGTTCCATGTCTGGTTCGGGCGGGGTCATTATCATGGATGATTCCACCGACATGGTGGAAGCACTTGCCAATATTAATTATTTCTACGCGCACGAGAGTTGCGGGCAATGCACCCCCTGCCGTGAAGGGGTTCCCTGGATGCGAAAAGTGACCGCCCGTATGTGCGCCGGTGAAGCCCGCGAGGAAGACGCCGATCTGTTGAACGATATCGCCGACCAAATTGCGGGCCGCACGATTTGCGCCTTCGGTGAAGCGGCGGCTTGGCCGGTGCAAAGCTTTATTGCGAAATTCAAGGACGAGTTTGTCGAAAAGGCGAAGGAACAGGCTTCCCGCCGCAAAGAGGGCAAACCCGCCGCAACGGAGACCACTTTGATTTAAAATGAGCGTAAACGGCACCAGTGAAATGATCACCATCAACCTTGATGGACGCGAGGTGGAGGTACCCAAAGGCATGAACGCCATTGAAGCTGCGAAGTTGCACGGTAAGGAAATCCCGCACTACTGCTATCACCCAAAGCTTTCCATCGCGGGCAATTGTCGGATGTGCCTCATTGAAATGGGTATGCCTATGCGTGATCGTGGCACCGGCGAACCCGTTCTCGACGAAAACGGCGTGCAGAAAATCGGCTGGGGACCGAAGCCGGTTATTGGTTGCGCCACGGACGTGAGTCCGGGTATGCACCTGCGCACCGATTCGGAATCCGTAAAGGAAGCCCGCAACGGCGTCACTGAATTCCTTCTTATTAATCACCCCTTGGATTGCCCGATTTGCGATCAGGCAGGAGAGTGCCGCTTGCAGGAATTTTCCGCGGATCACGGACGCGGTTATAGTCGTTTCATCGAGGATAAAAACGTCAAGCCCAAGCGCACCGTGCTGGGTCCGCGCGTAACTTTGGATGATGAACGCTGCATACTTTGTTCGCGCTGCGTGCGTTTCTCGCAGGAGGTTGCCAAGGATGATGTGCTGGGCTTTGTTGACCGCGGCACTTACTCAACGCTCACTTGCTACCCTGGCAAGGAACTTGCGAATAACTACTCGCTCAACACCGTGGACATCTGCCCGGTGGGCGCGCTTACGAGTTCGGACTTCCGTTTTAAGATGCGGGTCTGGTTCCTCAAGCGCACCAACAGTATTTGCACAGAAAGCAGCGTCGGCGCAAACACCACTGTTTGGAGTCGTGAAGGTAAAATTTACCGCATCACCCCGCGTCGGAATGATGCGGTCAACGATACCTGGATGACCGATAGCGGACGCGATTTATTCAAACCCTTTGAATCGGACGAGCGCCTCACGCATTACACCGTGGATGGTGTGCACCAAACTCCTGAAGCTGTCGTTGCCGCCACAGCCGAACTACTTGCGGCGGGATCCGTAGCAGTGGTCGGTTCGGCGCACAGTACGGTCGAGGAACAATTCATCCTTCAGCAGATTGCCAAGCAAACCGAAGCCACGGTTTCCCTGGTGAAACACGAGGGAGAAGGGGACGGCATTTTGCTTTCCGAAGACCGCAGTCCGAATTTGCGGGGTGCTTTGTTGAACGGTTTGATTTCGGAATTACCGGGCGCGGATTTGGCATCTCTGGCGTCGCAGGTTGATTCGGGCGCGGTGAAAACCCTGCTGGTTGTGAATGAGGATGTCACGCAGTTGGGGCTGTCAGAGGCGCAGTTGGGCAAGGTTAAAATTATTTATGTGGGTGCGTTTGCGAATGCGGTGAGCCAAGTGGCGCAGGTCGTTATTCCCTCGCTGAGTGTCTTTGAAAAAGCGGGCAGTTTTGTGAATCAAAATTTCCGGCTTCAGAAATTCGCCCCGGCGGTACCGGGTCCGCACGGTTTGATAGCGGAGTTGAGCGTCTTTGCGATGGTGGAAGCTAAGCTCGGGGGCGATAGCTCGCAGGCCCCTGCGATTGCACAGGTTTGGGAACGCATCTGGCAAAGCGAGGGCGCGTTTGCGGGTCTGGCCTGGCAAAATATTCCCGATGAAGGCGTGAAGCTGGAGGCGGGTTCGCTGGACAAGCTTCCTTTCGCGGAAAGTAAGAATTTGAAATTTGACCCTGCCGTAGCGGAGGCGGTGCAGGCTCTTCCCGCCTAAACCCTCTTAAAACGATGACTTTATTTGAAGCATGGTTGCCGGTTATCTTGCCCGTCATTTTCGCCTTGGTGATGATTTCGGTCTTTATGGGGATGTGTGCCTATGCCGTTTTGGCGGAACGCAAAATCTGTAGTTACATTCAGGGACGCGTCGGTCCGAATCGTACCCGCCTGCCGTTGATCGGGAATGTGCCCATCCTCGGTGACTTCCTTACGGGGCTTGGGCTTTTTCAACCTGCGGCGGACGGACTCAAGTTCCTCTTTAAAGAAGAGATCACGCCTGGGCACGTTAAGCTGGGCTATTATTACCTTGCGCCCATCATTGCGCTTACGCCCGCGCTGACCACGATGGTGGTACTCCCCTTCGGTCGTTACGTGGATGCCGCCGGGGTTGTACAACCACTCGTTTTGGCAAATCTCGATGTGGGTTTCCTCTTCATTCTGGCGATCTCTTCGCTGGGGGTTTACGGCATTGTGTTAGCGGGTTGGGCTTCGAATTCAAAATACCCTTTCCTTGGGGCGATTCGTTCCTCCGCTCAAATGATTTCGTATGAACTCGCGCTGGGGGTTTCCATTTTGCCGGTCTTCATGTGGTCGGCAGCACCGGGTTCGGAATATGGTATGAGCCTTTTCGGGGTCGTGCAGGCTCAAGAGATCCTTTGGCTTGGAATCTGGCAACCGCTCTCCGCGCTCATTTTCCTGGTGGCAATCTTTGCGGAAACCAACCGGTTGCCTTTTGACATGGCGGAATCCGAAACCGACCTCGTCGGGGGCTTTCACACGGAATACGGTGCCTTTAAATTCGGACTCTTCTTTGTCGCGGAATATGCCCACATCATCATGGGATCGGCAATCTTCGTTCTCCTGTTCGCGGGCGGATGGCATTTTCTGCCCGGCTTGGCAGATCCCTGGCCCGCAGGTCCCGCCGGGGCTGTTTTCTCGGCATTGTGGTTCCTCGCGAAGATCGGCTTTATGATCTTTTTCTTTATCTGGATTCGCTGGACCCTCCCGCGTTTCCGTTATGACCAAGTAATGTCACTCGGTTGGAAAATCCTGCTCCCGCTCGCAGTGGGCAATCTTGTTTTTAATACGCTATTGATCGCCCTCATTGACGCCTTATAACCGCTACGAATCATGGCTACTACCAAAGTAATCGAACGCAAACCACTCACCTTCGCAGAGAAGACCTTTCTCCCGCAGATTGCGACGGGCTTGAAGACGACCTTTGGCAATATGCTGAAGAAACCGATCACCCTGCAGTACCCGGAAGAACGTCCCGTGATTCCCGACAATTACCGCGGGGTGCCGACCCTGGTCAAGGATCCCAATGGTCGCGAAAAATGCGTTTCCTGTCAGCTTTGCGAATTCGTCTGCCCGCCCAAAGCAATACGGATCACCCCGGGCGAGATCGACGCAGAGGCAGAACCGGACCGCGCGCACGTGGAGAAGGCCCCGCAGGAATTTGAGATTAATATGCTCCGTTGCATTTACTGTGGGTTTTGCCAGGAGGTTTGCCCTGAGGAGGCCATCTATTTGCAGGACGTCTTTTCGTTGTCCGGTTACAGTCGTGAAGAGATGATCAACAAGAAAGAAAAACTCTACGAATTGGGCGGTACTCTGCCGGATGAACATTTTAAATGGGATAAAAAGAAAGCTGCCGAGTTGCAGGGCAATCCGGAGCATTAGGGCGACAACCATGACGGACTTATTGTTTTATCTTTTTGCGGGCATTACGCTGATTTCAGCGCTGGCAATGGTGCTGATGCCCAATGCTGTGAATGGGGCGATGTGCATGATCGTTTCCTTTTTGGGAACGGCGGCACTCTTCGTTTTGCTGGAGGCCTACTTCCTGGCGATTTTACAAGTGCTGGTCTATGCGGGCGCAGTGATGGTGCTCTTCCTGTTCATCATCATGTTGTTAAACGTTGGGGAGGACAGTCTCCCGGTCAAGCCTGCCAAGCTCAGCATCTTTGCGGCACTTGCCGGGTTTGTTATTCTTTCCGGCTTAGTCATCAGTCTTTTCAACGATCCCGCCGCGCTTCCGGCAACACCTCCCGTAGAGGTTACGGAAAACCCGACCGGGTTCAGTGCGAACAAGGGGATTCCTTTTACTACCTCGTCAAAATCTTTTGGCTACAGCCTGTTCACGAAATACATGCTGCCGTTTCAGGTGACGGGTTTCCTGCTCCTTGCCGCGATGGTAGGGGTTATCGTTGTCAGCAAACGCGTCGCGGAAGCCGAGCCTGAAACCGAAACCACGGACTGAACCTTTTTTCATGACCATTGGACTCAACGCTTTTCTCATTATAGCTGGATTGCTCTTCGCGATCGGGATGCTGGGGGTAACACTGCGCCGCAACACTCTGGTGATGTTTATGTCCCTTGAGATGATGCTCAATGCGGTGAATCTCGCGCTGGTGGCGTTCTCGCGCTACAACGGCACGATGGACGGCAATCTCTTTGTCTTTTTCATAATCACGGTCGCCGCGGCGGAAGTTGCCGTTGGCCTTGCTATCATTGTGGCGCTTTTCAAGCGCCGCCAATCGGTGATGGTCGAACACCTCAATGCCCTCAGCCGTTAATACGATGACTCCGGTAACCGCACTACTCATCACTTTGCTTGCCCCACTGGCAACGGCTGCCGGTATCGCTTTTTTCCTGCGCCGCCAGGGCGGTCTCGCCTCGGCGCTCTCGGTGGGTGCCGCAGCGGTGCTCTGCGCCTGCACCATTATCGCCATTAATTGGCGAGGGGATGCTGCGCTGACTGCCAGCTGGGACTGGTTGAGTTTGGGGCAGTTCAAAGTGAGCATGGGATTCCTTTTTGACGATGTGGCCGCCACCATGCTGGCGATGGTTTCCTTTGTGGGCCTGTTGATCCACATTTTCAGTTTGGGCTACATGCAGACTGATAATTCCCGCGCACGTTTTTTTGGCGGGCTCTCGATCTTCATGTTTTCCATGGTTGGAATCGTCCTCGCGGATAACCTCATCATGATTTTCGTTTTCTGGGAACTGGTGGGTTTCAGTTCCTACATGCTGATCGGGCATTATCTGGAAACGGACGAGGCCAAGGCGGCATCGAAGAAAGCCTTTATTGTGAATCGTATTGGTGACCTTGGTTTCCTTGTGGGAATCGTGACCGCCTACTGGCATTTTGGAACCACCGATCTTGCGGCAATGGAAGCTCTCACCCTGGGGCAACCCGGTTTGGTGAATGCCAGTATCGCCGCCTTCCTGATGTGTGGCTTCATCGGCAAGTCCGCACAATTCCCGCTGCACGTTTGGTTGCCGGATGCCATGGCGGGCCCCACTCCGGTCTCGGCGCTCATTCACGCCGCCACCATGGTGGCGGCCGGGGTTTATTTCCTGATTCGCATCGTCTTTCTCTTTCCGGTGGAGGTCTTGGATTTCGTGGCATGGCTTGGCACGGCGGTGGCGGTCTATGCCGGGTTCTGTGCCTACGCGCAAAATGACATCAAGCGCATCCTCGCTTATTCGACGCTCTCGCAACTCGGCTACATGGCCGCGGCCTTTGGCCTGGGCTACCCGGGCATCGCGCTGTTCCACCTCATCACGCACGCTTTCTTCAAAGCCCTTCTTTTCCTGGGAGCCGGTTCGGTGATCCACGGCTGCCATCACGAGCAGGACATTTTCAAGATGGGTGGCTTGCTCAAACGCATGCCCGTGACCGCGATTACCTTTGCGATCGGGGTGCTGGCGCTCTGCGGTGTTTACGGACTGGCGGGCTTTTATTCCAAGGATGCGATTCTCATCGCAGGGGGGCTGGGCACGACTCCGATTTTTATCCTACTGACTCTTGGCGCCTTCCTGACCGCTGGTTACATGGGACGCTTGTTCTGGGTAGCCTTCCTCGGCGAGCCTAAATCCGACGCGGCTTCCCATGCAAAAGAGAGCCCGCTCACGATGGTGGTACCCCTTGTGATCCTGGCGGGGCTTTCCATTGTGGGTGGGATGATTCAGCTTTGGCCGGAGAGCCTTGGCAGCTTGATTCGTCATGATTTGGATCACCTGCATCATGCAGAGGGTTACGCGGCGATGCACCATGAGGTTTTGATTTTTGGCAGCGCGGCCTGGGTGGTCGGCTTGCTGGGGGCATGCTTCTTTTATGGAGTGGGGGCAAAGGATGACCGCCTTGCGCGCAAGGCGCCTGCGGTGTTTGGCTTTCTCAAATCGCGGCTTTGGTTTGATGAGATCTATGGTTTCTATGTCGCCAAGGTGCAGGATCGTTTTGCGGCCTTGCTCAGTTTTCTGGATGTATTTTTGCTAAAGGGTTTAATCGTACGTGGTAGCGCGGGCTTGGTTGCCTTGTTTGGGCTGGGTGCGCGGGCACTGCATGTCGGCAATGTCCATGCTTATGTTTACTGGTTTTTGGGTGGGCTTTTACTCTTCTGGGCTTTTGCGGGGGGACTGCTCTAGGAACCTCAATTGAATTTTGACAACCGCCATGTTTGAAACACACGCAAGTCTTCTTTTCGCTGCCATCCTTGTTCCCCTGCTGGTCGGGCTCGTATTGGCTTTTGGGTCCGGGTTCTCGACGGGCCTGCGTCGCGGGCTGGCGCTTGCCGGATTTGGGTTTCCCATGTTGGCGGCGCTCCTACTGGCGCTTCGTTTTGATTCCAGTCTGGCGGGAGGTTATAATTTTGAGTCAAAAGTAGCAACGGGACTGGAGTCGATTGGAATTTACCTGCATCTAGGACTGAATGGAATATCCCTGCCGCTCTTTTTGTTGGCGGGTGTGGTTGGTTTTGCGGCGGGTTTATATGCCATGTTTTCAAAGGCCGAGCGCCCACACCTCTACCTTGCGCTCATGCTCTTCATGCAGGGTGGCTTGATGGGTACCTTTGCCTCGGTGGATATTTTCTTCTTCTATTTCTTCCACGAGTTCGCGCTCATCCCGACCTTCATTATGATCGCGGTATGGGGTGGAACGGGTCGCCGGAGTGCGGCGATGGAAATGACGATCTACCTGACGCTGGGAGCAATGCTGTCTCTGCTGGGTTTGGTGGCGTTGTATGTGACTAGCGGGGCGGAATACTTCTCTCTTCCGGAATTGCGGACCTATCTCGCGGCACAGCCACTTTCTGAGGTCTTACAGTCCAACATTTTTGCCCTGCTTTTGTTTGGCTTTGGTATTTTGGTATCGCTTTTTCCGTTTCACAGTTGGGCACCCAAGGGCTACGCCGCGGCACCAACCGGTGCGGCGATGCTGCACGCGGGAGTACTCAAGAAGTTTGGACTATACGGATTATTGCAAATTGCAGCGCCCTTGTTGCCGGCCGGTTTGGCACACTGGTTCCCCTGGCTCGCTTGGTTGGCGCTTGGCAACATTATCATTATTGGCCTCATCACCCTCGCGCAGCGTGACCTCAAGCTCATGCTGGGATACAGTTCTGTGATGCACATGGGTTACGCTTTTCTGGGTATTGCGGCCTTCTCTATCGTGGGGGCAGGTGGCGCATTGCTGATGATGGTGGCGCACGGTTTGTCGGTGGCGCTCCTCTTCATGCTTTCAACCTGTATTTACCACCGCAGTCTTACCTTCGACCTCAAGACTATGGGCGGCTTGGCAACCAAGGCACCGGTTTTATGCGCTTTCTTTGTGGCAGCGAGCATGGCGAGTATCGGGCTACCTGGGTTTGGAAACTTCTGGGGTGAGTTCACCATCTTCGTGGCGCTTGCGGAAACGGAAGCAACCCGTTGGTTGGTGCTCCCCGCAGCTTTGGGTATTATCATTTCAGCGATCTATGGATTGCGGGCAGTTGCCAATATTTTCTATGGCATTCCCAGGGCTGAGTTTGCCGCCCGTCTTGAAAGTCATGCCGTCAAGGATGTTCAGCTTTTTGAGAAAGCACCCGCTTTGGTTCTGTTGGTGGCGCTTGTTGTGATTGGAATTTTTCCCCGCTTAATCAGCGACCGTGCGGATGCAGAATTGGCAGGGCTTTATCCGGTAACGGATCATTTGCCGCATTTTGAACCCATCGCAGTCACCCCGGAAGCGGAAACCAAGGAGGACTCTCATTAATGAACGAAGGACTGGCAGATTTTCTACGCGGAATCGCGGCAACGAATGAGTGGTGGGTCATCCTGCCGGAAATTTTGCTGGCGCTGCTGGCGCTGGGCTTGCTGGTGCTGGAGTTGCTCTCGCCCAATGTACGCAAGCTGGTTCCAAAGGTGGCGCTGGCGGGGCAGGGGCTGATTCTTGTTTTACTGGTAGGCTTTAGCTGTAGCGATTGCGCTGGGGTAACCGGGCAATCGTATTTCGGCGGGCTTTTGCAGTCCAATGAGTGGACGATGGTGATGCGGGTCTTCTTTTTGTTCAGTGCTTTAATGGTCTCTTATCTCGGAGGTCTCTTTTTGGCACGGCAAAATCTCGCGCAATCCGAGTTTTACCATCTGGTAATTCTGGTGGCGGCGGCGATGATGCTGCTCGTACAGAGCAACAATTTCCTGATGCTCTTTGTGGCCCTGGAGATGGTCACGGTGGCTTTTTATGTTTTGGTAGCGTATCGCCGGAGTAGTTCGCTCTCTTTGGAGGCGGGTATTAAATACCTGATTTTGGGTGCCTTGAGTTCTTCGATTCTCCTTTTTGGCATCGTCTTACTCTATGGTGTGGCGGGTAATCCGACACTGGTAGGGGCAACGGGTGATTCGCTCAATTTCGACGCTTTGGCTGGATTTATTGCAATGAATACGGACAATTCCTTGGTTTTGACGGGAGCGATGCTGGTGCTTGCGGGGATTTGTTTCAAAATCGGAGCGGTACCGTTCCAGATTTGGGTGCCGGATGTGTACCAAGGTGCTCCCACCCCAGTAACGGCATACCTTGCGGTCGCATCGAAGGCGGCGGGATTCATGGTGTTGCTGGGATTACTGCATGGGCCTTTCTTTAGCTTGCAGGGCTTTTTGGTTCCGGCACTGGTTGTGATCGCGGGTGCGTCCATTTTATTTGGCAATATTGCAGCTGTCACTCAGGGTAACCTCAAGCGCCTGCTGGGCCTCTCGGGGGTCGCACATGCCGGTTACCTGCTGATGGGAGTGGTGGCTTCCTGCTCGGTTGAATGGGCGGACCGTGCGGTGGTCTTTTATCTGGTTACCTACTTGCTGGCATCCTTTGCGGTTTTCGCAGTGCTATCGATTGCCGAGCAGGGGGATGATGCCGAGACCTCAATGGAATCCTACCGGAATCTTTCACAACGACAACCTTTCCTGGGCGGTGTACTTACTCTGGGTCTCGGATCTTTGGCGGGCATCCCTCCCCTGGGTGGTTTTATCGCAAAGCTCTTTCTTTTTGTAGCGGCGTTTCAGGCGGGCTTGTACGGATTATTGGCGATTGCGGTGCTGGGGGTTGTGATTTCGATCTACTATTACTTTGGCTGGATTCGCACAATCTACTTTAAAAGCTCCGGTAATTTGGATGATGCGAAGTCGGTGGAACCGCTTGGGATCCAAGCCCGTTGTGTGATGGGCGCCTTGGCCGCTGCCACGATCCTTTTGGGCGTATTCCCGGGAGTGCTTAGTCTGCTTTAGGAAGCAGGGTTGGTGTTTTGACTTTCACCCTCACCCAAGCGTTCTGCGCGTTCACGTACCTTGCGGGCCTCAAACTCGAGACCCCGATATTCCAGGAAATCGGCGGCTTCATTCAGAAATACGACATCGTCTGTTCCGTCACGAAGAATACGGCGAAATTCCCTCAACGCGTTGTTGGGCTGGCCGGCATCGCGCAGGGTGCGCGCCAAGATTTTGCGGATTTCAACTTTTTCCGGCTCTTTCTCAAGTAAGCCTTGCATCAAAAGTATGAGGGTATCCTTTTTGATTTTGCTGGAGCCTTGGTTTAGCACACTTTCCACGTAGGCCATTAGTGCCTGACCTGATTCCGGCCATTGCTTTGAAATACCCTGCCAGATTTTAGATGAATCTCTTGCTTCAAGGGAATGGGTATAACTGAAGATGCATTCTAGGCTTAATAAAATAATAAGCAGGATGCGAACTACCAACACTGTCAAAAAGCCAAGCTTCGTGCTCAATTTATTGAGCGCAAAGACGAAGGAAATACAAATGACTGCCAGGGCGAAATAATAGGAATATAATTCAAAGGCCTCGGTGCCGTCGATAAACTCACCGCCCTCTATGATTGGGGAGAGCGCAAAAAGGAAGTAGCAAACCACCCCAAAGAGAAGGTTGCGTGCCCATTGGTGTCGTCGGTTCAAGACGCCGAGCACTACAAAGGGTGGAAATAGTAAGAAGGGAGCTAGGTTAATTCCGGTGGCAACGGAATAAGTCAAGTTTGCTGGGATGGGTTGGTAGAATATCAGTTCAAAGGGTACAAAGGTTTGCCTGAGGAGATATTGCATGTAGTGCCCTGCCTTGAAACTCCACTCGCTCAGCACAAACGGATCCGTTTCAAAGCCGCTTTTGTTGCCAAGCCAAACACCCGCGAACAAGCAAATACAGAACACGGGTAAGATCCAATTATAGTCGTTTAATTGGGTCGGGTGACGTTTGCTGTAGGTGAATAAGGCGAGTAGTAAGGGTAAGAAAATAAAATTTGGATGGATAAATATCCCAATTACTGAGAGCGCGATGAGCAGCAGGTAGCGCCTGGTACTCAGTTCATCTGCGGAGAGGTTCAGGATCGTGAGTAGCAATACAAATCCGAGCAAGACGTGGCGGTGGCCCGGCCAGAAGAGAACTGGAATAACGGAGGGATGCAGGGCAAAAACAAGAACCGCCATCCAAGTGCTGTGGAGGCGTATTTTACGGAGAAAAGACCAAAGGAGAAATACCGCCAGCAGGTGGAGACTGAGGTTGATCAGCCTGTGGGAAAAGGCGGGTTCCAGCGGCAAGGCTTGTTCCAGGAAGTAGGAGCTTCGGCTAATGGGATCGTATGCACGCAACTGATTGGGTTGCCAGGCCTCGACCCAGGTAGAGATTTCTTGAAAGCCACTCGCTTGAGCAGAATTATTTTTATTCCATAATTCTCCTGAAAAAAGCAAGGGACCGAAAATAATGAGCACCAAGGCAAAAAGGATGGCATATTGAAGCGGGCTTGCTTTTTCCCTTTTCCTCCTGCGGATATTGTGGTTCTCAATGGTGGGAGTCTCCGTTGATTGGCTTACTTCAGAGGTCATAGCTTAGTGGTGGAGGCGTGCTTTGGGGTCGATGCCCCGGGCTGAAAGGGCATCGGCAAGGGCTGCGAGGTCCAGTTGGTCGCCGGGTTGAATCCCGAGGGCTTTCATTTGGCCCTGCTCAAGTTCCAGGGCGAATTGAATATTTTTGCTTATAGAGCGAACGATTTTTTCGTCGTGCGGGTAGAGGCGATGGATTTCAAGGAGTGAGCCGCGTGCATTAAAATACCCGAGATCGAGCGGAATGAGGGTGTTGCGCATCCAGAAACCGCGCTCCTTCGGCATAGTAAAAACAAAGAGCATGCCGTGACGGGGCGCCAAAGCCTCACGATGCATCAAGCCGCGCGCCTGCTCGTTGGGATCAATCGCGAGCTGTAATTCGAGCTCAATCGAACCGACCTTTATGGGGAAATATGTCTTCGGCCCCATGGTAGGTGCCTTTGGGGGAGCGGGGGAACAGGCAACCATGACAACCAGAAGCGAACACGCCTTCAGGGGAAGGCTCGATAAAAACTTGCAGGTCATTGTTTTAATCAAGGTAATTTTGTGACACGCTTTCTACAAATAGATGCTTTTCACCAGGAATCAAACGTTATGAGCCGCCAATCTCCCAATGCCCGCTTTCTATACGCCAACACCGCAGAGTGTGCGGATCTCTATTATCTGTGTGGAGTTCAGGTGCCGGATGCCTTTTTGGCAGGAGTGATTCGCGGTGAATCCTTTGCCGTGGTCAACCGTTTGGAATACGGTCGTGTGGCTTCTCAGGCATCTGTCGACGGTGTTCACTTACTGGAAAACGAGCTGCAGAATACCAGTATCGCCTTGAAGCTCCCATTGGGCGAAACCGGACCGGCAGAGCTTATCCTTTATTACCTCCAAAAGGCGCGCCTCCGCTCAGTGGAACTACCGTGCAATTTCCCCGCAGCTCTGTATGCGCGCTTGGTCGCTGCGGGTATCAAAGTGGTTTTTGGATCCGAGCCTTTCTTTGGTGAACGGGAATGTAAGACTGAGGCCGAGGCGAAAGCCATCCGCCAAGGTAATGCCGCCAGTGCCGCCGGGATACGAGCCGCGGAGCGGGTTCTTAGAGAATCACACATTGTGGGTAATTCCATAAAATACAAAGGATGCACCCTTACCTCAGAAGCCTTGCGCGCAATCGTAGACCGCACATGCCTGGAAAAAGGGGCGCTTGCGCAAAATACGATTGTGGCAGGGGGAAATCAAGCCTGTGACCCCCATGAGGGCGGGCACGGACCCTTGCGCCCTAACCAATTAATCATTGTGGATTGCTTTCCGCGGATGCAGGCGACCGGCTACCATGGGGATATGACGCGGACTTTTTTAAAGGGGCGGGCGAATGAAGCACAGCGTGATTTGGTGGCGTCGGTCCGGGCAGCGCAGTTGGCGGCGCTTTCAAGGGTAAAGCACGGGGTGAGCGGGGCGGCGGTACACGCGGCAGCTGAGGCGGTCTTCCAGAAGCGCGGCCACCTCACCCAGCGCAAAGGAGATAACTTTACGGGCTTTATTCACTCCACTGGTCACGGGCTAGGTCTGGAGGTGCACGAAAGCCCCCGCGTTTCAACTGCTGCCCCTGAGCTGAAATCCGGACAGGTCATCACCATTGAGCCGGGGCTTTATTACCCCGGTGTCGGCGCCTGTCGCATTGAGGACGTGGTACAAGTCACCCGCAAGGGCTACCAAGACCTTTCCTCGATGCACTACCGCTGGGAAATTCGTTAGAATTCAAATTGGTATTTTGCCAACCGCTTGCCAATTTCCTCGAGAATGGATTGTTCTCCGGTTTCGCCCTCGGCGGCA
Organism: Coraliomargaritaceae bacterium; assembly: GCA_965659965.1. GTDB lineage: Bacteria > Verrucomicrobiota > Verrucomicrobiia > Opitutales > Coraliomargaritaceae > UBA7445. The sequence continues at coordinate 119,048 of CBFHXZ010000001.1, read as the reverse complement.
AAAGTAACCGAGAAGCGCACGAAATGCCCGCAGTCATCCCACGGCACCGTGCTGATTAACTCGTTTGTAATGAGCCACTGGCTGAAGGCTTCGCCGTTCTCAAAGCGCTCGGTCTTGCCTTCCACTGTCGCGGATTTCGGTGCCGCCACATAGAGGAAGAAACTGCCTTGTGGTTTGCTGGCGTCAAAACCGTTGGTGCGGAGGATTCCAACAAGGCTGTCCATGCGCCGGGAATATTTTGCGGCAATCGCTTCGGTAATCTCCGGATGCTCGAGCGCTGCCGCACCCGCTTTCTGGATAGCGAGAAATTGCCCTGAGTCGGAATTATCCTTCATGTCGCCATAAGCTTTCACGATGAGGGGATTGCCCACGACAAAACCAATGCGCCAGCCCGTCATGTTATAGCTTTTGGACAGCGAATGTAGTTCGACGGCGACATCCTTGGCGCCCTCCACTTGAAGTATTGATTGTGGTGCACCGTCAAAAATCAGGGATGCGTAGGCAGCGTCCTGTACGATGATGAGGTCGTTCGCTTTCGCAAAATCAATGGCTTCGCGGAAAAATTCGCGGGTGGCGGAGGCTCCGGTCGGGTTGTTAGGGTAATTCAACACCATCATTTTTGCCTTGGCGCACACCTCGGATGGAACCGCCTTGAGGTCAGGTAGAAATTGGTTTTCCGCCTTCAGGGGCATGTTGTAAACCTCACCGCCGTAGAATTTCGCATGACTCCCGAGGACGGGGTAACCCGGCACGGTCATAAGGACAAGGTCGCCCGGATTGATGAAACAGGCGGGAAGCATGGTGAGGGCGGTCTTGGATCCGATAGAGTGGATGACTTCCGTTTCCGCATCAATACCCTTCACTCCGAAGACCTCGTCCATGTAGCGCGCAGCGGCATGCTTGAAGGAATCGCCGCCGTTATCGGCGTAACCACGGTTTTCCGGTTTGGCAGCTTCCGCCTGAAGGGTCTCCACAACCACCGGAAAAGCCATCTCGTCCGGTTCACCCACGCCCATATCAATGAGCGCTACTTCCGGTTTAGCGGTCATGGCTGCTTTCTTGGCACGCTTAATTTTCTCAAACTTATAGATCGCGGTGGATTTGCCGTATTGATTGCCGCCGATGCGTTCGGCGAAGAGTTCTTGGATATATGGATCGCTCATAGGGACTGATGGTAGCGGTTTATGGAGGGTTGTTTTAGGTTGAGAAGTTGAAGCTCTACGTTAAATTTTCGTTTTTTGAGACTTATGCAAACAATACAATCGATTCACGAGATGCAATCCTCTGCGATCGCATTGCGTTCAAGCGGGCATTTGATTGCGCTTGTGCCAACAATGGGTTGCTTGCATGCAGGTCACGCAGATTTGATTGATATTGCCCGCGAGAAGGCTGACAAGGTCATAGTCTCAATTTTTGTCAATCCCGCGCAGTTTGGTCCCAACGAAGATTTCGAAAAATACCCCCGCGCTTTGGAAGCCGATCTCGAACTCTGCCGCGAACATGGCGTCGATATTGTTTTTAATCCGGGGGCGGAGGCGCTCTACCCCGCGGATTTCTCAACCTTTGTTGAGGAGGAAAAACTCAGTGCGGGTCTTTGCGGGATTTCCCGCCCCAATCATTTTCGCGGAGTCGCGACTATCTGCCTTAAGCTCTTTAATATCACCCGTCCGGACGTTGCGATATTTGGGCAAAAAGATGCCCAGCAGCTCGCCCTCGTCCGAAAGATGGCAAGCGACTTAAATCTTCCCCTTGAGATTATAGCCGGACCAACCCGCCGCGACCCCGACGGCCTTGCCACCAGTTCCCGCAACCGTTACCTCAGCGATAGCCAGCGTGAGGATGCCCTCCGTATACCCCGTGCCCTTGAGACTGCCCGTGAACTCGTCGCCTCCGGGGTGCGCCAAGTCGATCGCATCATTGCCGAGGTCACCCACGAACTGAGCCAGTCCCGTCGGGTGCGCGTTATCTACGTGCAGGTCGTTGACCGTGATACCATGGAACCGGCACGCGAAATAATCCCCGGTCGGCACCTCGTGACTGTGGCAGTCTGGGTCGAGGACACCCGTCTGATTGATAATATCGAGCTCTGAGCCGGCATGCCGCATCAATATGACGTCGTGGTTGTGGGCAGTGGTATTGCTGGCCTGAGCTTTGCCCTCAAAGTAGCGCGGGCGGGCAAATCTGTTGCCATCATCACCAAGAAGAACTCTGCCGAGTCGAACACGAATTACGCACAGGGTGGTATTGCGGCGGTCACTTCCCAAACAGATGATGTCGAAACCCATGTGGCCGATACCCTTGATGCCGGAGATGGGCTTTGTGAAGCCGCCGCAGTGCGTGAGATTTTAAAAGACGGCCCCGCTTGTATCGACGAGTTGGTGGAGTATGGAGTTGCCTTCAGCCAGCTGGAAGACGGGCGTGTATCATTGGGCAAAGAGGGTGGGCATACCAAGCGGCGCATTCTGCATGTTAAAGACGTCACCGGTAAAGCTATCGAGCAGGCGCTTTTGCAGGCCGTCTCCGACAGCTCGATGATTCACACCCTCGAGCATCATTTCGCGATTGAATTAATCACCGCGGCGAAGTTGCGCCTTCCCGGTCCGGATCGGGTGCTGGGTCTTTACGCCCTCGATACCCAAACGGAAAAAGTGGAAACCTTCCATGCCGGCGCGGTCCTACTCGCTACCGGAGGAATCGGTCAGGTCTACGCGTATACGACCAACCCCGCCATCGCAACCGGCGACGGCATTGCCATGGCAGCCCGTGCCGGCGTTGAAATTCGAAACATGGAATTCATCCAATTCCATCCCACTGCTTTCTATTCACCCGACGGTAGCCGCTTTCTCGTAAGTGAGGCGGTGCGCGGGGAAGGGGGCATCCTTCGTAATCTTGAGGGCGAAGCATTCATGGAACGCTACGACTCACGTGCCGACCTCGCCCCCCGCGATATCGTCGCGCGTGCCATTGATGCCGAGATGAAAGAGTCCGGATCCCGGCACGTTTGGCTCGATGTCCGTCATCTTCCCGAGGCGACCCTTCGCGAACGCTTTCCGAATATATATGATTATTGCGCCGGGCAGGGTATTCGTATCGAAGACGAGATGATTCCGGTGGTACCTGCCGCCCATTATTTGTGTGGAGGCGTTGCCACTGCCCTCAATGGCGCAACCGATCTCCCGGGCTTATATGCCTGCGGTGAGGTTGCCTGCACCGGTCTGCACGGCGCTAATCGCCTTGCCAGCAATTCACTCCTCGAAGCGGTGGTCATGGCGCGGCGTGGCTCCGGCGCGGTGTGCGAATATCTAAACCAAGCCAGTCCTGATGCCGTCACTATTCCCGATTGGGCGGATGGCGATCTTCGCGATTCCGACGAGCGCGTCGTCCTTACCCACAACCGCGATGAATTGAAACGCACCCTCTGGGACTACGTCAGTATCGTGCGCACCGATAAACGTCTCGAACGCGCCCGTACCCGGATTCAGGTTCTGGAAAAGGAAATAAACGACTACTACTGGAATTTTAAAGTCGATGTTCCCCTTCTGGAATTGCGCAACCTCATCCTCGTAGCCTCTCTGATTATCGATTGTGCCCTGCAACGCCGCGAAAGCCGCGGGCTCCACTTTACCGCCGATCATCCCGGCAAGGCTGAGGATGCCCGGGACAGCTCCATGCAACTCTCATGAACCGGACGCCGTCATGCTGAAAGCCGAACGCGTCTCTCATATTCAGGAAACGCTTGAGCGGCTTTATTCGGAGACCCCGGTGCCGCTGGAACACCGCGACCCTTACACCCTGCTCGTCGCCGTCCTGCTCTCTGCCCAGTGCACCGACGCCCGCGTCAACCAAATCACCCCCCTGCTATTTGAGAAAGCCGACAATCCTCATGATATGGTTAAGCTCCCCCTCGAGGCCATTCACGAAATTGTCCGGCCTTGCGGCCTCGCCCCCATGAAATCAAAAGGCATTGCCGGGCTTTCCCGAATCCTTGTTGAAAAATACGACGGCGAGGTACCCGCTGATATAGCTGCCCTTGAAGCCCTGCCTGCAGTGGGGCACAAGACCGCTTCGGTCGTTATGAGTCAGGCCTTTGGGGTACCCGCTTTTCCCGTCGATACCCACATTCACCGCCTTGCCCAACGCTGGGGCCTCACTTCCGGAAAAAACGTCGTGCAGACCGAAAAGGATCTCAAACGCCTCTTCCCCCGCGAAAAATGGAACGCCCTGCACCTGCAGATCATCTTCTACGGTCGCGAATACTGCACCGCCCGAGGTTGCGACGGAACCGTCTGCCCGATGTGTCGCGAGCTCTATCCCAATCGCAAGAAACCGGTCGTGACCCGCAAATAAGAAAGCACTACTTACTCCACTCAAGCATGCGCTTGATGGGTGCGTAGGCTTTTTGGCGAATTTCCTCGGGCATCTCGATGGCGGGGCTCTGGTTGCGGAGGCAGTCGCGTAATTTCTCGATGGTATTCATCTTCATGTAGCGACATTCGTTGCAGGCGCAGGTATCGGTCGGGCCGGCGATAAAAGTTTTGTCGGGGATTTGACTTTGCAGGCGGTGAATCATACCGGTCTCGGTGATCACGATAAATTGCGCGGCGGCATCGTCGCGACAATAGTGTACCATTTTCTCGGTACTGCACACGACGTCGGCGTTGTCGCGGACGGTTTCAACGCATTCCGGGTGGGCGACGACTTTGGCATCGGGAAACTTGAGCTTGAGGCGTTCGATAGCCTGTTGGGTAAAGAGCACATGGGCGTAACAAGAACCGGGCCATAATTGCATGGAACGCCCGGTTTCCTTGCTGACCCATTGGCCGAGGTTTTGGTCGGGGACAAAGAGGACCTCACGGTCGCCAGGAATACGCTCGACGATTTTGGTGGCGTTACCGCTGGTACAGATGACGTCGCTGAGGGCTTTGACTGCAGCGGAGCAATTGATGTAGGCAACGACGTAGGTCTCGGGATGTGCTTCCTTAAAGGCGGCGAGTTTTTCGGCGGGGCAGGAATCGGAGAGCGAACAACCGGCATCGATGTCGGGCAGGTAAACGGGGGTATCGGGATTTATAATTTTGGCGGTCTCCGCCATGAAGTGAACGCCGCAAAAAACAATGGCGTCGCATTTTGCTTCTTCTGCGCGATAGGCGAGACCGAGGGAATCGCCGACGTAATCGGCAACGCGCTGGATGGGTTCGATTTGGTAATTGTGGGCGAGGATGACGGCGTTGCGCTCTTTCTTGAGGGCGAGGATTTCCTCTTGTATTTCCAAGAGGGGAGCTTCCGCACCCGTGCGGGGCGCGAAGACCATCGGTTCGTAATTGAGCGGAGCGGTAGCCATGGCAGTACGTTTATTTTGGAAGGCAAAACGTTCATCCCGTGAGGCGGGAATGTCAAGCGGGGGCTGCGGGGCCTATGGTTTAGCTATTTGCAGCCTCGACAACTTGCTCAACGGTGAGACCGAGGGTTTCCATGACTTGACCGCCGGGAGCGGAAAGTCCGAAACGGTCGATACATACGGCTTTGCCGTCCAGTCCTAGGTAGTTGCCCCAGGTCAGGGAAACACCGGCTTCCACTGCTACGCGACGGGTGCAAGCGGCGGGTAGAACGGATTCGCGGTAATCGTTGGATTGGCGATCGAAGCGTTCAAAGCAGGGAATGGAAACGACGCGGGCACCTGCACCGATTTGTTCGGCGGCTTGAAGCGCGAGGGCGAGTTCTGAACCAGAAGCCATAAGGATGACTTCGAGGGGGCCGGATTCCGCGCGGGCGATATAGCCGCCTTTGAGGGTGCCATCGCGTCGGTCGGCAGCGCTGAGGGCATCATTGGCAACCACTCCCTGACGGGTGAGGATAAGGGCGGTGGGGCCGTCTTGGCGTTGCATGGCGGCAGTGTAGGCACCGGCCACTTCCTCGGCATCCGCAGGGCGAATGACGTCGAGATTTGGGATGACGCGCAAGCCGCTGACGGTTTCAACGGGTTGGTGGGTGGGGCCGTCTTCGCCAACGCCAACGGAATCATGGGTGAAGATGTAGCTCACTGGAAGTTTTGCGAGGGCGGCAAGGCGGATAGCGGGGCGGAGGTAATCCGCAAAGACGAGGAAGGTGGCTCCGCTGGCGCGGAAGATGCCGTCGTAAGCGATGCCGTTACAGATTGCGCCCATGGCGTGTTCGCGGATGCCGAACCAGATATTGCGACCGGCGAAATTAGCGGGGCCGAAGTCACCGCCGTCCTTAATGTAGTTCTTGGTGGAACCGTAGAGGTCGGCAGAACCGGTGATAAGTTGTGGGATGGCCTCTGCGACGGCGTTGATAACGGTGCCGCCGGATGCGCGGGTAGCGGCTTTGTTACCGGCATCAAACTCGGGGATGCGACTGGAAAGATCGGCGGGGATAGCGTCGCTGGCACCGCCTTCAAGTTCGGCGGAGAGTTCCGGGTTGGCGGATTTCCAGGCAGCGTAGGTTGCGTCCCATTCTGCGCGGGCGCCTTGGGCGTTTTTGGCGACGGCTGCGAAATGTTCGCGGACTTCGGTTGAGACGTGGAAAGTTTCGGCGGGAAGGCCGAGCCCTGCGCGTGCGCTTTCGGCAAAATTGGCGCCGCCTTCACCGTGTCCACCGGCAGTGCCCTCGACTTCGGGGATGCCCTTGGCGATAGTGGTCTTGGCAATCAGGACGGTGGGCTTACCGTTGTCGTTGGCTTTGGCGGCCGCGAGGGCATCGGTGACGGCTTTGAGGTCATGACCGTCGAGGGTGACGGCGTTCCAGCCTTGCGATTGGAAATAGGCGGCGGGATCCTCGCTCTGGCTTTTTTCTGCCATGGCGTCGAGGGTGACGTCGTTGGCGTCATAGATTAGGATGAGGTTGTCGAGTTGGTTGTGTCCCGCGAAGGCGATGGCTTCTTTGGCGACGCCTTCCTGCAGGCAACCGTCGCCGTGGAGCGCGATAACGTGATGATCGAAAAGGGTGTGTTCGGCAGTGTTGAATTTGGCGGCAGCGCGTTTGCCGGAGAGGGCAAAACCGACGGCGTTGGCGATGCCCTGACCGAGAGGGCCGGTGGTGGCTTCAACACCAACGGTGTCTCCGAATTCCGGGTGTCCGGGAGTCTCGGAACCGAGCACGCGGAAATTTTTGACCTCTTCAAGTGAAAGGTCGTAACCGGAAAGGTGAAGCCAGGTGTAGAGGAACATGGAACCGTGACCTCCAGAAAGGACGAAGCGGTCGCGGTTGAGCCAGCGTGGGGCGGAGGGGTCGTATCGCAGTCCACCGTTGCCGTAAAGGGCGGCACCGATTTCAGCGCAACCGAGCGGGAGACCGAGGTGGCCAGAACTGCAGGCGTGAACGGCGTCGATGGCTAGCCCGCGGGCTTGGGCGGCGGCATCCTGGAGAATAGATAGGGAGGAGTTGCTCTGGTCGGACATATTCAGTTAGTTGTCTTTACGTGGATTATTAATCTCAAATTACAAGAATTTGTACATTCAAGCGTTGTTTGGGGTAGTGTGGAAAGGAAAAAGGGTTTTTTGCGGCAGAATTTCCGAATTTGTAATAATCCGGACTCGCGTAATTCAGGTTGGGTGGGTAAACCAAAATGATGCCACACAAGGAAATAGAAGAAGGTCTAGAACTACAAATGGACTTCACGAAATTGCGTAAGGTCGCGAATTGTGAAACGGATGTGGTTCCGGCAATTGCTCAGGACGCCGCCACAGGGGAGGTCTTGATCGTCGGCTACGCCAATGAGGTGGCCTTGAACACCGCGCTGGAATGCGGAATGGCTACCTTTTGGAGCACGAGCCGCAATGAACTTTGGATCAAGGGTAAGACCAGCGGGGATTACCTGAAGCTCCTTGAGGTGCGGGTCAATTGCGAGCAAAACTCCCTCCTTTATCTGGTTGAGCCTGCGGGTCAGGGTGCGTGCCATACGAAGGATGCTGCGGGTGTGGCACGAAGTGGGTGCTACTACCGTCGCCTGAATGAGGAAGGTAAATTGGAATTTGTAGACGGAGCGAAGCGTTGAGCTTTGCTCACCAAATTCCAAGGATCTCGTTGGCGATTTTGTTGCCGAGCTTGCGCGTCAGGCGGGGCATGGCTTGATACTCGGAAAGGCTGAGGTTGTCTTCGCCGGTTTCGGGCCGGTTGCTGAAGGAACTGGTGTTGGCGCTCAGCCTGCGTGCTTCAAAGAAGTAATCGTTGGTGCTTGTGTTGTAGAGCGCGATTTGAGCTCCGAGAATCAAGTCGAAGGCTAGGGCGATTTCGGTGTCGGCACTACTGCGGGCACCGGTATTGCGGCGGTATTGGGTGAGGTTGACTTGCAGGATCGCTTCAGCCTCGGCTGGTTTGCTAACGATTTGGAGGCGTCCGTCGCGAATGAGGGCCTGTCGGATTTGAGTACTGAGGCTGGCTTGAGCCTGAGGTGCCAGGCTGTCGTTGGTCGCGGGTTGAACGTAGATCGTTTTAAAGGGAAGGTCGGGACGGTTCCACTCATAGTTAGCGCATCCGCTCAAGCACAGGAGGGGGATCGCTGTGAGAAGGATGTTGAATCTGAGTGGTAGCAATTGCATGTAGATGGGGTCGGGGACTAGTCTGCCAAGAGGAGTTTGCGCAGCATTTTTGAACGAGTTACCGGTCGCACGCCGGCTTCGATATCATTGATGCGTTCGCGCGCTTCATCGGCGGTCTCGGATTCGGGGGCGATGGTGATTGCCTCGTTATAGAAAGTGAGGGCGGCAGTATTGTTATTGCGGTAGAGGTAGAAGAAATTACCGAGTTCCAAACGGCTGCCCGCGAGGAGGTTTTCCATTTGAGCCAGGTTTGCTTCAACTTCGCCGACGTTTGGATTTTCAGGAAAGAGGGCGAGGAAGTCTTCGTAGTAACTGATAGCCTGCCGCGTGGAACCCTGATCGTATTCGTAGCTTTTGACGAGGTTCGCAAAAGTTTCAGCGAGGTGGTAGTAGGCGTCAGCGGCAAGTATGCTTTGCGGGTAATAATTGATGAGGCGGTCGAGGGCATCAATGGCGAGTTCTGGCTCCTTTTGTCTTTCCGCAATGAGCGCGATGTTCATGAGAGCAAGGGGGGCGTAGTCGCTGTATGGGGCATTTGCCACCACGAATTCGAATTGCTTCATTGCTTCTCCATGCAGGCGGAAGCCTGGCAGGATAAAGAAAATCTTGGGTCGGGCGCCTTCCATAAGAGCGGTGGCGCATTGGAATTGAGCACTGATGACTGCACCAAATTTCGGGTAGTCCGGGTTATTGAATACGATCTCCTGAAGGCGGGTATGGGCGCGAACGAATTGACCCTGTTGCATGTGAATGCGGGCACTGAGGAAACGGGCTTCTCCCGCGGCTTGAGTGAGGGGGTAATCTTTTGAGATTTTCTTAAAGATACGGTTCGCGCTGCTGAAACGCCCCCGTTCAAATTTTTCGCGTCCTTTTTCAAGTATAGGCGCAGCTTTGTTCTCCATGATCTGTTTCGGATCAATGCGTTCGGCAGATTCCGTGGTCGCGGAACCGGAGAACCATTTTAATGGGTTGAGGGAAAGCGAGGCCTGCAAGGAACCGGCGCTGATGCAGGCGATAACTAGAAGGATAAGATGGGCGCGTCGCGTCATTCCTGCCATTTGAGCATACTGGCTCCCCAGGTCAAGCCTGCCCCGAAGGCAACCAGCAAGATGTGGGCGCCGGGTTGAATACGTCCGGCGCGCCGGGCTTCATCGAGCGCGATACCAACCGAGGCGGCGGAGGTGTTGCCGTAATCCTGTAGGTTGATAAAGACGGAATCGCCGGGGACATTCAAACGTTTGGTGAGGCTATCAATGATGCGCAGGTTGGCTTGATGGGGAATAATAAGGTTCAGGTCCGTGGGAGCGAGGCCGGTTTTTTCAAGGAGGTCGGTACTTGCCTGACCCATAACACGGACGGCTTGTTTAAAAATTTCCTTTCCGTTCATTTTCAGGAAATGCCGCCGTTGGTCGAGGGAGTCATGACTGGGAGGAATGGCAGAGCCTCCGCCGGGTTGGCAGAGGACTTCAGGGTTGGAGCCATCTGCCCCGCCGATCCCGCCGATGATTCCGACTCCGGGAGTATCGCTCCGTCCCAGGACTGCCGCGCCCGCACCATCTCCAAAAAGAACGCAGGTGGTGCGGTCTTCAAAGTCCAGAATCCCGCTGAGTTTTTCGGCTCCGATAACGAGGGCTTTGTTGAAGTTTCCGGATTGCAGCATACTGGCGGCAATGTTGAGGCCATAAACAAATCCGGTACAGGCGGCTTGAATATCAAAGGCGGTGCATTGGGGTAAATCCAGCTGACTTTGGACGAGGCACGCCGTTGAGGGAAAGGGCATGTCTGGAGTCATGGTAGCGACCAGAATGAGATCGATTTCGGAGGGATCGATTGCAGCGTCTTCGATGGCGCGCCGCGCGGCGGCGGTTGCCAGGTGGCTGGTATTTTCGCCTTCAGCAGCAAAGCGGCGTTTGCGAATACCTGTTCGGGCCTGAATCCACTCGTCGGAGGTATCGACGATTTGTGCCATCTCGTCATTGCTGACGATTCGCTCGGGGAGGTAGGAACCAGTCCCGAGGATGACAGTTGAGGATGTGGGGTTTTTCATAGGGAGTCGGGCCGAGGCCGGGTCACCTATTCCGATTGAACGGTTTCGGAATTTTCTAGTAAATGAGTATTTGCCTGAGCTATCTCGGATCGAATCGTATCGAGCATATCATGGCGAACAATTTCGGCGGCGATGCGCAGGGCGTTGGCGATTGCCAGGTAGTTGGAAGAGCCGTGGGATTTGAGGATATTGCCTTTCAGTCCGAGGAGGGGCGCGCCGGCGTGGTTGTCGGGACTGAGGCGCGTGCGCATATCGCTGAAGGCAGATTTAGTAAGGGCCGCTCCGAGCATGCGCTTTGCGTTACGACGCAACTCGTCGCGCATGGTTTTTCCAACAAATTTAAAGACCGCTTCACTCGACTTGAGGAGGACGTTGCCGACAAATCCGTCGCATACGATCACATCGACATCACCCTCAAAGATTTGAAAGCCTTCGACCGGGCCTAGGTAATGGATGATGTTTCCAATTTGTTGCAACTTGGTATGGGTTTCATTGACGAGGCCGTTACCTTTGCCGTCTTCGGTACCGATGGTAAGGAGGCCTACGCGGGGGCGCTCAAGGCTCAGGGCAGAGCGGGCATAATTGGAGCCAAGGATGGCATTGTGGACAAGATTTTGTGCGTTGGATTCAGGATTGGCTCCAACGTCGATCACCACGCAGGGCGATTGCTTGGTGGGGATAATCGTTCCCAGCGCGGGGCGGTCAACTCCCTCAAGGGGACGCAGGCGGATGGTGCCGGCAGCCATGAGCGCACCGGTATTACCACAACTTACCACTGCGTCTGCCTTACCGTCTTTTACGAGTTGAACGGCTTGAAACATGGAAGCATCTTTTTTGCTGCGCATGGCCGCCACAGGTTTGTCGTTCATGTCGACAACCTCGGTGGCATTATGGATGCGGATGGCTGTCAAATGTTGCTCTAACTTACCGGCCTTGAGGAGGCGCTCAATCAGGCGCTCTTTTCCCACCAAAATATAATCCGCGTCGAGCTTGAGTGCTTCACGGGCATACAAAAGCCCACGGATAAATTCCGAGGGCCCGAGATCGCCACCCATCACGTCGACCGCGATGGTGCAGGGTGCAGCGCTACCGGTCATGGATGGTGTATGGGTTGAAGGCAGCGTGCGTATTAAACTTCGACGTCGAGAACCTGACGCCCGCGATACATGCCGTTGGCGGGATTGATGCGGTGCGGACGGAAACGGGTACCGTCTTGCGGATCTTTTGCCAATTGGGGCAGATCGAAGGTAACGGCGCCGCGGCGCTTGCGGCTACGCTGTTTGGATTGTTTACGTTTTGGCTGTCCCATGAGAAATGCTTGATTGAGATTAAATCCAGTAAGTGCTGGAATCCTTGTGAACGAATGATAAAAGCAGTTATGTTTAAAGCGTCAAGTATTCTTACTGGCAGAATTTCAAGAGTGAATCTACCAATTGATTGATGCCGGCTTCGGCCTCGAGGAGGTTCTGCGCCTCCATATAGGCGGGAGTGGTCACAATCTTGTTGTCGCGGTCAACCACGGCTGAATCGGGTTTACAAGGCTTGTGGACGGCCCCGCGGCTTTCGATCTTGGCCGCGGTGTCACGGTCATGGCCGATGGTGAGGGTAAGCTTTTTGGAGCCCAGAACCGCCGCTGCAAGGACGGGAGCAATGCACATGAAGCCCAGCGGCTTGCCGGCAGCGTGAGCGTCGTCGATGAGGTCGCGAACTATGGGATCGACATCGTATTCCTCGCCATCAGAGGCGAAACTGGACAAATTCTTCGCGACGCCGAAACCGCCCACAAAGATCAGAGCATCGAGTTCCTGAGGTTTTAATTCGCTGAGTTGCTTGATTTCGCCCCGCGCGATGCGTGCGGATTCTTCGAGGACATTGCGGAATTCATCCTCATGGGTATTGCCGCTGTGATGATTGATAACTTCGCGCTGCGCAATGTTTGGGGCGGCGCATATGGCACGCACACCGGCGCGCTCTAAAGCCAACAAAGTCAGTACCGCTTCATGAATTTCCGTGCCGTCGTAAACGCCGCAACCGGATAAGATGACTGCTACTTTTTTCATAAGTAAGTAATCTGTGATTTTTCCAGCTCAGGGCTAGGCAAAAGTCAGCAGCACCAGAGCGGCGAGGCCGAGGCGATACCAGGCGAAGAGACTGAGTCCGTGGCGCGTCAGGAAGGAGACGAGCCATTTGACGGCAAGGGCCGCGGACACGGCAGCCACCAATATTCCCAGCAGAAGGGGGCCGAGCGGGACGGTTTGAAGGATTTGTGGGCCCACGCTGAGGGCTTTGTAGGCGGAGGCAGCGGAGAGCGTGATGAGCCCGAGGAGGAAACTGAATTCGGCAGCCCGCACGGGGCTGAGTCCGACGAGGTAACCTCCGACGATGGTCATCATGGAGCGACTGGTTCCGGGCCACATGGCAATGCATTGCAGGAAGCCGACCGTGAGGCATTGTCGGGTATTGAGTTCATGGAGATCCGGGCCGGCATCTGAGGCGTCTCTATTTTGGCGACGGTGCCAGAATTCCACGGCAAGCATGAGGATGGAACCGGCTACGAGGGCAATAACAACGGGCAGGATGCCAAAGAGGGCGGCTTCAATCCAGTCATCGAGGAGTAGTCCGAGAACGGCGGCAGGTAGGAAAGCTACCATTAAATTTTGCAGGAGGCGCAGGCCGTCGGGATCTTTGCCAAGGATGCCCATGAGGATCGTGAAGAGACGTTTCCAGTAGAGGAGGGCAACCGCGAGAATGGCACCGAATTGTATAATGATCGCGTAGGCGTCGGCGGCGTTGGCGAGGGTGAAGGGACGTTGCCCGTCCTCGCTTTCAGAATCTTTAATCCAAAGGATGTTCCCATTTGGGTCGGGCAAGGGCGCGTCGGAGTCGAGTCCCAGGGCGGCGTTGGTAAGGATGAGGTGACCAGTTGAGGAAACGGGCAGGTACTCGGTGATGCCTTCAACGATTCCAAGGATGGCGGCATCGGAATAGGTGAATTGCCGGGCGGGTGGTTCGGGTTTATCATCGGCAAGGGCAGGTGTTGTAATGGAGGTGGCAAGCAAAACCAGCAGGCCGTAGAAAAGAGAGCGGTGGAGGGGCGAATTCACAGAGTTAAGCTGAAGGTTGTTTGGGCAGATGGGAAGCCGTAAAATATGTCGTGCAGGAGGGCAGGGTGATTAGGCTTGAGCTTGGATGGGGATACGTTTGTTTAGCGACAAACCCCATGGCAATACTCGAAAAGCTCAGGCAACGGATTACAGACGGCGAGAATCTTGACCGTGAGGCCGCGATGCAGGCGGCTTTGGCTTTAGCGGATGAAGGGGTGGAGGATTCCGCAAAGGCGGCATTTTTAGTGGCGCTTGCGAAGAAAGGTGAAACGGCCACCGAGGTCGCAGCTTTTGCGGCGACCTTCCGCAAATTGGCAGTCGATCCCGGGGTCAGCGAATGGGCTGCGGATGCCATGGATGTCTGCGGTACGGGTGGTGACGGTTCCGGTACTTTTAATATTTCCACTACCGTTTCTTTCGTCGTCGCGGCGGCGGGGGTTCCGGTTTTCAAGCACGGTAACCGGTCGATTACCTCTAAATGCGGAAGTGCGGATCTTTTGGAGGCCTTGGGTATCAAGCTCGACGCGCCCCTGCCGGTCTTGCGGGACTCGTTGCGGGAGTTGAATTTTTGTTTCTTTTTTGCGCCGGCTTTTCATCCGGCGTTCAAAGCCATCATGCCCGTGCGCAAGGATTTGGCAGGGCAGGGAGTGCGCACTATTTTTAACCTGCTGGGGCCGCTCATTAATCCCGGTCAACCGGCGCATCAATTGTTGGGGGTCTTTTCGGAGGCATGGGTCGGGCCGCTCGCGGAGGCCCTGGGGGTATTGGATTTAAAGGCGGGTCTGGTGGTGAACGGAACCCCTGAAGCGGGTCGTGCGCTTGACGAATTGAGCTGCGCGGGCACTAACACCGTTGCGGGTTTGGGTCGCTTGAGCGCGGTAGGCGGTGCATTAAAGGCTGCGGATGGGGGGCTCGCGGGATGCGCGTTTGCGGATTTGCAGGGCGGGGATGTGGACGTAAACTTGAAACTACTGGACGGACTGGTGGGTCGCGCGGGAGCGGGAGCGGGAACAGTGCCGGATGGATTGCGAAATACGGTGCTTTTGAATGCGGGAGCCGCGCTGTGGGTCGCGGGTCGTGCGGATGGTTTGCATGCTGGAGTTGCTCAAGCGAAAGAACTTTTGGAAAGTGGTGCGGTGCGTGAATGGCTGGACAAAGCCCGTGCCTTTTACACCGTGCTTTGATTCAGCAAGCATCTTCGATAATCATGGGTAAATATTTTGGAACAGACGGCATTCGTGGAAGCTACGGGGATCCCTGTATTAATCCCGGATTTGCCTTTCGTATGGGCGCGGCTTTGGGAGGGATGCTTCCGGAAGGGGCACGGGTCATCTTTGGACGCGACACGCGGCAAAGCGGGCCGGAACTTTGTGCTGCGCTGACTGCAGGCCTGACTCGTGAAGGGGTAGTGGTCGAGGATCTTGGAGTGGTGCCGACCCCGGCGGTTGCAGGCGCAGTGCTTCGTGATGCCGCCACCATGGGGATTGCCGTGACGGCATCGCACAATCCCGCCAGCGACAACGGCATCAAATTATTTGACGGAAAGGGTTGTAAGTTGACCCCGGAGCAGGAGCTTGAAATCGAAGTGGCAATCGATGCAGTGCCGGCGCCGACGGAAGCCTTGCCGGAAGCGGTCTTTAACACCCTGAACGGCACGGAAGACTACATCGCGGCGGTACGCGGGTTGTTTGAGGCGGATTTGATGCAGGATTTAAAAGTCGTGCTGGACACTGCTAACGGTGCAACCTGTAATACCAGCCCGGCGGTCTTTGAAGCGCTGGGTGCGGAGGTCATTTTGCTCGGTGCGAACCCGGACGGATTGAATATCAACCTCGGGGTTGGAAGCGAACACCCGGATTCACTGGCGGCGGCGGTGCAAGCGCACCAAGCGGATTACGGCATTGCGCACGACGGCGACGGCGACCGTTTGGTCATTTGCGATGGCGCAGGGCTTGTTTTGGATGGGGATGTTTTGCTTGGGATTTTGGGCTTACACGCGCTGGAGACGGGCTGCTTGGGAGCGCGCACGCTGGTGGCAACGGTGCAGAGCAACCTCGGGCTCGACCACGCCATCAAGGCAGCGGGCGGTGCGATTGTGCGCACGGATGTTGGGGATCGTAACGTCGCGAGCAAGATGCGTGAACTGGGCGCAACGGTGGGCGGTGAGAATTCCGGCCATATTATTTTAAGCGAGTACGCGAGCACGGGGGACGGTCTCTTGGCGGCTTTGGAACTCATGCGGGTCTTGCGCGAGAGCGGTAAGTCACTTGAGGATTGGCGCGAACGAGTAGAACTTTTCCCGCAGGCGACCCGCAACCTGCGCCTCGTTGAGAAGCTCCCGCTTGAAGGCCTGGCATCCCTGCAGACCGCACGCGCCAAGGTGGAGGGTCAATTTGGCGAGGCCGGCCGGGTTTTGATTCGTTATTCCGGAACCGAGCCGAAGCTGCGCCTACTGGTCGAGGGTCGTGACCCCGTTGCAGTGGAGGCGGCGATGGAAACCTTGGTGCTTGGAGCGCGGGAAGATCTCGAGGTGCTCGATTAGTGCTTTACCAATCAGGCCCTCATTTGTCATTGTCCTTAATTTAACCAACCTTACCTCACATTCAGTTCAGCCATATGGAAGAAGTTGCCCTCGATAATCTTGACCCCCGACTGCAAAAGCAGGTGCAGAATGCCGACAAGGCAATCAGCAAGAATCCCGTTTATGCAATCGATATTTTATCCAACATCATTCAGCGCCACCCCGGTTGCCTGGAAGTGCGCCGCAGTTTGAGGCAAGCCCAACAACGTGCCGCGCAGGGATCCTCCGGTGGTTTGTCGGGATTGATGTCGAAAGTCGGTGGTTTTGGAATGAGCCTGCGGGCACCCAAGGTGGAGAAGGATCCGCAGAAGGCGCTCGAAGCCGCGGAGGAGATGCTGCGCGCCAACCCTACCAATATCGCGGCCCATCAATTGCTTGGGCAGGCTGCCTCCGCCCTGGAATTAAACGAGACGGCGGCGTTTGCCTACGAAGAAATTTACCGCTTCGAACCGGGCAACGGTAACAACGTTAAGGATCTCATGGAGGCGTATATCGTCATCGGAAAAAATGAAGACGCCATCCGCATTGGCGAGGCGGCTTATCGCGCCAATCCAAATGACGATGCCATTGAGTCCCTCGTAAAAAAGGCCTCCGTGCAGCAGACCGTGAACAAGGGTCGCTGGGAAGAGGAGGAAAGTTTCCGTGATAAGTTGAAAGACGAGGAGGAGGCCCAGAAACTGGAACAGGCCAGTCGTGCCAAGACTGGTGAAGCCGGTCTGCGCTCCCTTATCGAGGATGCCAAGAAAGAAGTCGAAGCCGCGCCCGAAAATATCAATTTCTACCGCGATATCGCCGCCAATTACCGCAAGCTGGGTGAGTTCGAAGACGCCCTCGAATGGATCCAGAAGGCCCGTAAATTGGATGGGGGTAAAGCCGATGTGAATCTCGAACGTCTGACATCCGCGCTACAGCGTGAAAAGATGCAGGCCGCGATTCAGAAACAGGAAGCGATCCTCGAAAAAGATCCCGAGAATGCCGAGGCAAAGGCAGCGCTTGATTCCATCCGGGCAGAGGCGCACACCATGCAGCGCGAACAGGCCGAGCATTTGGTACAGCGTTACCCCAACGAATTTAGCTATCGTTTTGAGTTGGGTGAACTTTACCTTGAAGACGGAGAAACCGATGCCGCGATCAAGGAACTGCAATTGGCGCAACGCAGTCCCAAGGTTCGGGTGCAGGCACTTATCCTTCTTGGCAAGGCATACAAGACGAAGGGATTCTACGACCTTGCGGTTGAGCAATTTAGCAGCGCCAAGGGCGAAATTCCCGGTGTGACCGATGTCAAAAAAGAAGTCCTCTACGAACTCGGGCAATGCTACGAATCACAGGGCGACATGGAAAAAGCCATGGTTGAATACAAGGCGCTCTACGGGGCGGATATCGCCTTCCGCGATGTTGCTCAAAAGATCGACGACTTCTACTCCCAGCAAAACGGGTAGGGCGCGCGCGTAGCCTCAACCAAGGCTCGACAGGTCAAGGCGAAATCAACAGTTTCATCTACATGCAATTGAAATCGGTAGCTTTGACAATGTTCGTAGTCGTCCTGTCGTTCTACTTGTTGAACCTCGGGCAATCGATTCTTCTACCGCTGGTCATCGCGGGTGCCATTGCGTTTTTGATCAACGCCCTGGCGCACGGCATTGGGTTGGTTCGTCTACGTGGCATGCGCCTGCCAAAGTTCCTTACCTTCGTGCTCGCCGTCGTGCTTATTTTAGCGTCCCTCAGTTGGGTTATCCAGTTGATTACGGACAACGTCGCGCACGTCATCAAGCAGGCGCCGAGTTATCAAGCGAACCTTGAGACCCGCATCAATACCATTTACGCCATGCTTGGCATGGAACAGTCGCCCAGCGTCCATGAACTCTTTAAAAATGCGAATTTCAGCGGACTTTTGCAGGGTTTCGCCAAAACAGTCAGCGGGCTCGCAGGGAGCACCGGTATCATTTTCGTCTATCTCATTTTTATTATTCTCGAGCAGCGCACTTTTGAATCAAAGATCCGAGCGCTTGTTCCACAGACTGAACAACAGGCCGCGGTTTTCAGCCTCATGCAACGCATCAACCGCGACATCCGCGCCTATCTCGGTATTAAAGTACTCACCAGTGCCGCCACCGGTCTCCTCAGTTACCTCGTCCTTGAATGGGTGGGAGTCGATTCCGCCAGCTTCTGGGCGGTCCTGATTTTCCTGCTCAATTTCATCCCCACAATCGGTTCTATCATCGCCACCGCTTTTCCCGCACTCCTGACCTTGGTGCAATTTGAAACATGGACGCCTTTCTTCGTGGTGGCGATTGTCATCACCGCGATCCAGTTTTGCGTCGGCAGTATTCTCGAGCCACGCCTCATGGGCAGTAAGCTGAATTTAAGCCCGCTCATTCTCCTGCTTTCCCTCGCGCTGTGGGGTTCCATTTGGGGCATTCCCGGGATGTTCCTGTGCGTGCCCATCACCGTCATCATTGTGATTATTTGCTCCTATTTCCCGCACACCCGCCCGCTCGCGGTCATGCTCTCTGGAGATGGCAGTCTATCGGCGGGTTCCGATGCGGAGGCTACCGGTGATTGATCTACTGCGACGGCACTGGTTTACCCTGAGTCTTTTAGGGGTCGTGGTGCTCGCTTTTCGTGGTCTCGGCTTGCCTGCCCTCGGGGTATTTGTGCCCGTGGGCATATGGATTATTTTCCTCGCCCAGGGCATGGTGCTGGGCGATGGGCAGGCGCAGACTGGTCAAAACTGGCGCGGAAGCCTGGCATTTGTCCTGAGCTGGAACTTCCTGCTTTTTCCCCTCGTAACCCTTGCCTTGCTTTGGGTGACCGGTCTCTGGGGGCAGAGCAACTACACCTTCGGTTACTGGCTCCTTGCTTTTCTTCCGACCACCATTGCTTCCGCCGTCGCCATGACAGCGGCCGCAGGTGGACGGGTGGGGCACGCGCTTCTTGCAACCGTGAGTTCCAATTTTCTCGCAGTCTGGGTTGTCCCCGTCGCGGCGGTTTTTTACCTCGCCATTGAGGCAGAAATTGAAATCGCAGTTCTGCCGCTCGTGCTTCGGCTCGTGCTGCTCATTGTTCTGCCCCTCGCCATCGGTTACGGCCTCCGGCGGTTGCAGGTTCCCGGTGCCTTCAAGTTGGCAGGTGTCGCCCAACCCCTCACACAGGGGGTTTTGCTCGGCATCCTTTACGCGGCCTTTTCGCACAGTGTTGCCTCCGGGCAGATGGCTGATCTCGGTTTGGAATCCTTGCTCGAATTATTCCTCTTATGTGGTGCCCTGCTTTTGCTCGTGAGCACCCTGGTCTGGTTCAGCGCTGGGAAATACCACTTCACGCACAGCGAGCGCGTGAGTGCCTTCTATTGCGCCAGCCAGAAATCCCTCGCCACTGGAGTCCCCATGATTGGTTCCGTCCTCCTGGCCGTTGGTCCCGAGAACGCTAGCGCGGTCGCCCTCCTGCCCATCCTGTGCTATTCACCCCTACAACTGCTCCTCGGGGGCCTCCTCGTTTCCTATTTTTCCAAGGAGCAATCTTAGCTGCCAGCCCGCATTGCTTCGCTCCTTTAGCTGGCACTCTCATGAATATATTAACCTCTGTTCGATAGATTTTTATTCGGAAGTATGCCGTGTTCGTATGCTTTGCCCGCCGCTGTTGTGGCAAAAATTAAACCCCGGTCATTCGGTTGGCATTCTCAGGCATTAGGATCAGTCCTTGGCCTCCAGTAGAAAGGCACCCGCGCCGTCGTGACCGGTTTCCCAGGGGAAGCTGAGTCTGTGGTCTTTGAGTTGAAAGTTGGCTCCGGCGGGGCTTTGGAGGAAGCTTTCAACGAGTGCGGCGTTCTCGGTGGTTTCGATACTGCAGGTGCTGTAAACAAGCCGTCCGCCGGGTTTCACGAATCGGCTGGCGGCGGCAAGGAGCTGGCTTTGAAGCTTAGCGCAGGCAGTTAGGTCTTTGGCCTGAAGCCGCCATTTGACATCGGTGCGGCGTTGAATGACACCGGTATTGCTGCAGGGAGCGTCGAGCAGGACCGCATCAAATTTGGATGGGAGGTCGCGTGCCTCGAGGTCGGCGGCTTGTAAAGTGAGGAGGTCGTGGGCGAGGCTGCTGCAATGCAGGTCGGGGTTTTGAAGGCGGGCGAGGTTTTGTTCGAGGCGTTCCATGCGCTCACCGGGTAGGTCAAGGGCGAGGAGTGAGCCTTTGCCTTTAAGGCCTTGGGCGATTTCAAAGGCTTTGCCACCCGGAGCGGCGCAGAGGTCGAGGATTGCTTCGCCTGGCTGGGCGTTCAGCAGGGCGGTGGCAAGCCGGGTGGAGGGATCTTTAACGTAGGCGCGTCCCGATTCTAACAGGGGGCGGATTTCCTCAAGCCAGGGCGTGTTTATGGGCGTGCGGTAGAAGCCAGCCCATTGGCTCACTTCAAAGGAAGTAGGGAGGGATTCCCTTGAAAGCATGTAAGTAGTGGGGATTTGTTGGTTCCATTGAAGGAGCGCTTCGCAATTTTCGGTTCCAAAGCTGGCAGCCCAATGCTTGACGAGCCATTCGGGGTGACTGTGCTTGATTGCGGGTTGGGCGGAATCGTTTTCGATTTTTGCGAGGGTGGGGGGGAGTTTTCGAAGGACGGCGTTGATGAGGGCGCTCTCGGGTTTACGAAGCTTTCGTTTGCTACCCTCTACGGCGTGGTGGATTATTTTTGGTATTTTTTCTTCGTTGGAGTCGTATAATTCAAAGCCGGCAACGAGAAATATCGCCTCGATTGCAGGTTTTGGAGCCTTGCGCAGGAACGGTTTGAGGGCGGCGCGGGTGCGGTGTCCGTGGCGTAAAGCACCGAGAAAAAGCGACTGACAGGTCTTACGGCGGCCACCGCTGAAGCCAGTTGGCAAGCACTCCAGGAGCTGATCGGCCTTCCATCCGCCCGCAAGGTAGGCCTCGGTTAATAAAACCGCTGCCTGCCACCCCGAGGCGGTCGTTTCCGGCAAGTCAAACTTAAGGCTTCTCATGATGGGAAAATTTGTTCATTGTATATCGCTTACTTACCTGACTAGCATTCGCAAACAATTATGAACGAAGCGGCCATAGACGCATTAATAGAAAACAACCCCAAGTTGGCACATGCACGCGCCAAGCTCGAAAGCATGGCGCCGGGTAACTACTGCCTGCACCGCAGCTGGGGTTTTGGTAAAATCGTGGATTTTGACGAGGCTCAAGCAAAAATCGTGATTGATTTTGAAGAAGGGGACAAGACGGGGCATGCGATGGGCATCGCTTTCTGTGTTGATAAGTTGGAAATCCTCAAGCCGAATGACATTTTGGTGCGCTCTCGCACGGAGGCGGATGCGGTCGCAGAAATGATTAAAAAGGCTCCGGCGGACTTTATCTGCGAAGTTCTTGCAGGGAATGAGGACATGGCGATGATGTCGTCGGAAATTGAGCGCACGCTTGCCCGTGTTATTGGCCCGGTTAAATACAAGAAATGGTGGACTGCGACCAAGAAGGTTTTGGAAAAGGATCCCCGCATTGGCGTGCCCAACAAAAAGACCGAACCCTTCATCCTGCGTGATGAGCCGGTGAAACCGGAAGAGGAAATCCTCGAGCAATTCCACGGCACCCGTAACTCTAAGGAAAAGATTCTGCTGGGTGAGAAGTTGTTTGCGCTTTCGGAGAACATCTCCGTCATTCGGGAAGAATTACCCGAGATTTTAGCAGAGTTGACGGACGCGATTCACAACGCCAAGTCACTGAGTCAGGCCGACCGCCTGCACGGGGTTTGGGTTCGCAATGACCTCGCACGTGATTTGCACGAAGATGTTGAAACCCTCGAGCCGTCCTCTGCTTCCATTCTCGATTCCACCAATGATTATTCGGAACTGGCTTCCGAGTTGCCCGCAAATTTCTACAAGCGTTATCTGGATTTGATTCGCCGCACCTACGAGGACAAGTGGCAGCCCATGCTCGAAGACCTCCTGCGCAATTCCAGTGGTAAATTCACCAGTGAATGTATCAACTTCATGTTGGAGCACGGCATGGATGAACGGATCGCGCATTGCCTCAGCCGTTGGCTCAACGACCAAACGATCAAGGGGCCTTTGCTTCTGTGGGTCGTTAAAAACCGCAATTCCAAGAAGTATTCTGGCATTATCATGCCGCTGGTATCACCGCGTCTGCTCTCCGCGATGTTCTACGCGATTGATTACGAAGCGCTGCAAAACGCCAGTGCGCGCCGCATCCCTCTTGCAGATCTTCTGAGCGAGGACAGCGAGTTGATCCCCGATCTGTTAGCAGATGCCAATGTTGAAACCGCTCAGGATCTCGCACAAACCCTCCTCCTGAATCAAGGCTTTGAGGATTTAACAAAAAAATCTCTTATTGCCCGCTTCATTAAGAAATTCCCAACGGTGCAGTCCCTGATTGCCGGGGATAGTTCAGGTTCCTCCGAGGAGGAAGGACTC
The DNA here is from genome assembly GCA_965659965.1 of Coraliomargaritaceae bacterium. Classification (GTDB taxonomy): domain Bacteria; phylum Verrucomicrobiota; class Verrucomicrobiia; order Opitutales; family Coraliomargaritaceae; genus UBA7445. The sequence goes on along the minus strand of CBFHXZ010000001.1, from coordinate 96,330 downwards.
ATTGTTTCGCAATCCAGCTTCGACACCGCCAAGGCGGAATACGAGGATCTCATTACTGTTAAGATTCCTGAAAATAAAGAGGCGATTGCAACTGCCCGCGAGCACGGTGACCTCAAGGAAAACTCGGAATACAAGATGGCGCGCCAGGATCAGGACATTCTCCTCTCCCGCAAGAACGAGTTGGAGGTGGATCTCTCCCGCGCCCGTGTGACTGACTTCAGCGAAGTGACCAACGACAATATCGGTATCGGCAGCGTGGTTGAACTCAAGGAAGGTTCCGGTGGTAAGACTCAACGTTACGCCATACTCGGCGCGTGGGATTCCGATCCGGAAAACGATGTCCTTTCCTACAAGACACCGTTGGCTCAGCAACTACTGGGTAAGAAGAGTTCAGATACCGTGACCATTGAAATTGGTGGTAACGTTCAGGACTGGACCGTCTTGAAAGTCGAGCGCTGGGTTGACCAGAAGTAGGTGGCGGGCTTGAGCTTGACCGCCAGCGGTCAGGTAACAGAATGCTGGGCATGAAAATCCCCACAATCCTTACGCGTACGACCCAAACCCTTGCTTTTCTTCCTCTGCGCCTCGGAGTGGGCGTCATGATGTTTCATGCCGGCGCCAAGAAATTGTTTGGCGCTTTTGATGGTCCCGGATTAACGGGGTTTTCCGGCAAAATGGAAAACTTGGGTTTGGAACCGGCAATGTTGATGGCGGTGCTCGCAGCGGGTGCTGAATTCTTTGGCGGGCTCTTCCTAATTATTGGTTTTATGACCCGCTTCTGGGCACTCTCCATTGTGATTACCATGGCTGTTGCGGCCTTTGTTGCGCATGCGGGTGACATCGATGGAATGCGCTTACCGCTCATCCTAATGCTTGCCAGCCTCACGCTGACCGTGGGTGGTGCCGGGAAGCTCTCAGTGGATGCTTCCAGTCGGGACTAAGCCAATTTTGCTTCCCGCAATCGAAGGGTGTGCACTCCTTCATGGGAGCTTGCGAGGTCGAGGTGCCAAGCTTCCGGTGGAACGCTCTCGCGAATTCGCTCGGGCCACTCTACGGCAAGGCACCAAGGGGATTCGAGGAAATCCTCCAGCATGAGGGAGTTGAGGTCGGCGCCGGATTCCAAGCGGTAAGCGTCTAAATGCAGTAGCTTACGCTCGCCCTGATAAAGGGTGTAGAGATTGAAGGTGGGACTGGTCACAGGTTCACGGATGCCCCATGCGCGGGCAAGTCCACGCACAAAGGTAGTCTTGCCGGCTCCGAGGTCACCATGCAGGGCGAGCACGTGATCGGTAGGCAGGCAGGCCGCGAGCGCAACTGCCACCGCCTCGGTTTCCTCCGCGCTTCGGGTGGTGATACCCGCGCGTAATTGTTCCAGAATCTCAGTCATCGTTTTTCCAATGTTCGTAGCCTCCAGTCCAGGGGATGCGTTCACCGCTTTCCTTTTCAACAAAAATTCCGGCGGGATTCTTGGGCACGATTTGCCCGATACGGGTAAGACTTAATTCAGGAAAGACGGCACGCCAGCGGGCCTCAAACGGCTCGCAGTCTGCATCCTCGGCGATTGTCATTAGGAGTTCGTAATCCTCGCCGTCGGTAAATGCGTGTTGTAGGGCGGGCTTGCCGGTTTGGCTGGCGTATTCCTGCGAGGCAGGTGAAAGGGGGATGCAGGCGAGGTCGATGGCGGCGCTGGTATGAGGGGGCAGGAGGGCTTGCAGATCTTTGCCGAGCCCATCGGTCAAATCGATCATGGCACGGCATTCATTTTGTGCGGAGAGCCACTGACCCTCCGCTAGCCTGGGTTCAAAACGATAGTGTTTGCCCAGAATGCTCCCGCCAAGGGTTCCGCTCACGTAGAGCCATTCGCCAGGGGAGGCGGTCTGTCGAAGGAGCGGGCGTTCGCACTGCCCGAGGAGCGCGAGGCTTGCCGAAAAATGCCCCGCTTCAAGCGTGCTTAAATCGCCGCCGACAATTTTCAAAGCATGCGTTTTGCAAGCGGATCGGACTCCGCCGAAGAAGGCCGCGAGCCATTCCAGATCGAGGTTGGGACCGCTGAGCAGGGTGAGGACTGCGCTGTGTGGGCGCGCGCCCATAGCGGCGAGATCGCTGAGGTTGCGGTGAATCAGTTTAACGCCCACCTCGAAAGGAGTCAGGCTGCTGTCAATGTGTTGCCCGTAGGTTACGGCGTCGGTCGTGATGCAGGTTTTAAGGGAGGGGTCGAATTCTAGAAGGGCGCAATCATCTCCCATTCCGGCAGGAGCGGGTGGAGTAGTATCGCCTAACCAATCGCGAATCTTTTTGAGGAGAGCGCATTCACCGAGACGCGCAATTTGTTGCGCGGGATCGTCGGTAAAAGCTAAGTACTCTGGTTTCATTAGAGGGCGAGGTTTAGGCTGACGGGGCAATGATCGGAGCCTTCGACGTGATCGAGGATATTCGCTCCTTTGAGATTTGGAAGCAGCCCGGGGGAGGCGCAGAAGTAATCGATGCGCCAACCGATATTGCGCTTGCGTGCCCCGGCGCGGTAGGACCACCAACTGTAACGCTCGGTTGCTTCAGGGTAAAAATGACGGAAAGTGTCGATGAAGCCCGCATGGAGAATGGCGTCGAAGCGGGCGCGTTCCTCGTCGGTAAACCCGGCATTGCGGCGGTTGGTCTTAGGGTTGGCGAGGTCGATTTCGGTATGGGCTACATTGAGGTCGCCGCAGAAAATGACGGGTTTTTGTTGTTCCAATTCTTGGCAATAGGCGAGGAAGTCCACGTCCCATTCAAGGGTGCGGTAATCGAGGCGGCGGGGGCGTTTGTTTTCGTCGTGGTTTTGAGAGTTGGGGGTGTAAACCGTGACGAGGAAGTAGTCGGGGAATTCGGCGGTCAAAACGCGGCCCTCGGCATCATGTTTTTGGATGCCGATGCCTTTTTTGACGGAGAGGGGCGCCTCGCGGCAGAGGAGGGCGGTGCCGGAGTAGCCTTTTTTCTCAGCGCAATTCCAGTAAAGATGTGGATAGCCCGCGAAAGCGAAATCCTCGACTAGGTCGTCGGATATTTTGGTTTCCTGTAGGCAGAGCACGTCGGGTTGCTCGGTGGCGAGGAAGTCGTCGAAGCCTTTTTTAAGGACGGCGCGGATGCCGTTGACGTTCCACGAGATGAGTTTGAGTTGGGGCATGGGAGGGTTTTATTTGTAGCACCCCCCGCCAAGGAGGGTATCATCACGGTAGAGGGCTAGGATTTGTCCCGCAGCGAGCGCGCGTTGGGGTTCGTCAAAGGCAACATGGGCAGAATCGGTTCCGGTAGGGGTGTAGGTGATTTTTTGGGCTGGGTCACGGTAGCGGGGTTTGGCAAGGAGACGGCAGGCTTCGGTGACGGGCTTGTTGATAAAGCTTAGATCGGTAACTTCGACTTCATTGGTAAAGAGACCCGGGGCGCCGGGCTCGTCAAAAGCGACTACTAGTTCGTTGCGCTCAAGGTTGAAGCCCACCACCACGAAAAATTGATTATCGGTATTGGAGGGGACGCCTATGCCGCGGCGTTGTCCCATGGTATAGCGGTGAAGCCCGCGGTGTTCACCGAGGACTTTGCCTTCGGGGTCTACGATCTTTCCGGGTTTGTCCTCGATGTAATACTCAAGGAAGCGGTTGATGTTCATGTCGCCGAGGAAGCAGATGCCCTGGCTGTCTTTTTTGGTGGCGTTGGGTAATTTGAATTGCTCGGCGAGTTCGCGGACGCGGGGTTTTTGTAGCTCGCCAATTGGGAAGATTGCGTGAGCGAGTTGTTCCTGGCGGAGGAGGGCGAGGAAGTAGCTTTGGTCCTTGTTGAGGTCGAGACCTTCGCAGAGGTTGTAAGTGCCGTTGGGTTGGGCGATCTTGCGCACGTAATGACCGGTGGCAATGGCATCAAAGCCTTGCTCGCGGGCGTAGTTTTCAAAGATTCCGAATTTCATCTCGCGGTTACACATGATGTCGGGGTTGGGAGTGATGCCGCGGCGGTAACCCTCAACAAGATATTGCACGACGTGTTCGCGGTATTCGTTTACGAAGTTGACGATTTCGTAATCGATGCCGAGGTGGGCGGCAACGGCGCGGGAATCTTCGATGTCCTGTTGGGCGGGGCAGTCAGCAAGGGGCATTTCCTCGTTCATCCAGGTGCGGATGTAGGCACCCGAGACGGCGTGCCCCTGCTCTTTAAGCAGGGCTGCCGCGATGGCGGAATCAACGCCGCCGGAAAGTGCCACCAGAATTTTTTGCATGAGACAAGGAAAGCAGGCGTGGGGAGACAGTCAACAAGCGTTGGTAATGTGGGATTTTTTTGCAGGAAAATGTTGTCTGGGGGTGAATGAGGATTGCAGGATGAGGGTCGAAGTGGCGATACTCGAAAGGAATGTCGAAGGAAACAAAACAGTTGGAGACGGCCTTTTGGGAGAGCGGGGATTATGCGCTGGTTTTTTTGGGGACGGATTATGACCGTTCGGCGGGCGATCCTCCATTAAAACTTGGGCCGGACGGGGCGGACTTTGCCTCCTTTGAGGCACTGGCGCCAAGTGAGGCGGCTCGATTCACACGATATTATCTCAGTCGGAACGAGTGGGTCTTCCGCTTGGAGGCGAAACGTTATCCCCAGTTGCAGGATCCCACGTTGGGGGTCTACCTTGGGGGGGACTTCAATGACTGGGAGATGGCGATTGGTTTGAAGCAATGGCGCCTGAATCCGCGCGAGATGGATGACGAGTTAATTTATGAGTTGAAAGTTAAAACGGATGCCTTGCCGATGGATCGCCCATCTGCGTTTAAATTTGTGACGGCGGAGGGTGAATGGCTAGACGTACCCGATGGGGCGCCCAATCTCATGCGGACGCCTGCGGGGGTGCGTAATTTCAAGCTGAATCCCCGGCAAAGCGGGGCGCACGTATATCGTTGTCAGTTGCCGGTGGAGTATCAACCAACGGGTCTTGAGACTTTGCTTTGGGAGGATACCTCGACCCGTGAGGTCATGGAATTACCGCACACGCAGTTTCTGAGTGAGGCCTGCACCAATCTGGAATTGGGCGCGAAAGTGCTGGAGGGCACTACGCGCTTTCGCCTGTTTGCTCCACGGGCAGAGAAGGTACATGTAGTCTTTGGGCAAGCGGTCGATGGTTTAGATGCACAGGCCGTTGAGTTGGAACGGTTGGATGCCTCAACCTGGGAAGCGGTGGTTGAGGGCGAATTAGACGGTTGGTATTACAGTTATCGGGTCGCGGGTGGCAATGATGATGGCACGACCCACTTCGACGCCAATTTCCCTATTCTGGATCCCTACGCGCGGGCGAGTCTCGGTGCACGCGGACCGGGGATTATACTCGCGGATGCACGCATGGGACCGGTGGAGCAGCAATTTGAGCCGCCGCATTGGCACGACTTGGTCATCTTGGAGGGTCACGTGCGGGATCTCGCGGCACACGCACCGATTACTCTAAGTCCGCAGGAGCGGCACGGCTATGCCGGTTTGCGAAAATGGTTGCGGGCGGAGGGTTCCTACCTGCGAGATTTGGGAGTTAACGCGCTGGAGCTGCAACCGGTGCAGGAGTTCGATAACGAATTGCCGTCGGATTACCACTGGGGCTACATGACCACTAATTATTTTTCACCGGAGAGTAGTTATGCCGTGAATCCGTCTGCCGCGACACAGGTAGAGGAATTCCGCGGACTGGTGGCAGATTGCCACGAGGCAGGCATGGCGGTTATTATCGATGTGGTGTATAACCATGTCGGGGAGCCAAACCACCTGCTCTTCGTAGATAAATATTACTATTTCCATTTGGATAAAGCCAATGACCTTGTGAATTGGAGCGGCTGCGGCAACGACCTGCGTTGCGATACCCCCATGGCGCGCCGACTGATTCTCGATAGTTTAAAACATTGGGTGCGCACTTTCGACGTGGACGGTTTCCGTTTCGACCTCGCAGAATTAATCGGGATCGAGGTATTGCGCGAAATTGAGGAGGAATTGAAAGCCATCAAGCCCGGCATCATTCTCATTGCCGAACCCTGGAGTTTTCGCGGGCACATTCAGGATGAATTAAAGGATTCCGGTTTTGCATCCTGGAATGATGGTTTTCGCGAGGGGATTGCGGACTACGTTTGCGGTAAGGGTCAGCAGGAGGCGATTCGTTATTTTCTTTCCGGTTCGCCTGGAACCAGTCGTTTTGCGGCACAGAGTATCAACTATACCGAATCGCACGATGACCATTGTTGGCTCGACCGTATTACCGAACGCTCCGGGCACGATGGTTCGGATCCGACCGTACTCGACCGCCGCCGCACGCATCTCATGGCGGCCGTCTTGTTCAGCTCGCTGGGCGTCCCCATGCTGGCAGCGGGGCAGGATTTCCTGCGCTCAAAATGCGGGATCGCAAACACCTACCAACGCGGCGACCTCAACGCGCTCGATTACAATAAACGCTACGTGTATTCCGGGACGCATCAGTATTTCCGTGACTGGATTCGCTTCCGCCGCTCGGACGAGGGGAGGACCTTGCGTTATGACGGCGGTGTACCAAAGGGCTATTTGGAATGTTATTTTGCCGAGGGTTCCAGCGCGGTGGTGGCAGTCTTCAATGCCGACCGCTCCGTGGACGCACCGCGGGTGGTGCTTGGAATTAACCCCCATCTGGAATTTGCCGACATTGCTGTGCCGGAGGGAATGATGGCGGGTCTGCGTCAAGTGGCAGACGCCGAACGTTTCGACCCGCGTGGTCTTGGTTTGGCAGACATTCCACAGAATGCTGTTCGGGTGAGCCTACCGCCAATCAGTTGCGGGCTTTGGGTGGGTTGAGGAAATCAGCCACCGGGTGATCTCGCGAACTAGCCTTTAAGCCTAGTGGGCATGGGCGATGTCGTATTGACGAACAGCGGCTGTGGTGAGGTCGACCCATTCGCTCCAGCTGCTTTTGAGTCCGCGGCGGAGTTCTTTGATTTCCGACTGCAGTTTGCTACGTTGTGCCTGACTGACTTCTTTTAACTCACGTAGCTTGTTCATGAGTTCTAGGGTATGAGCGTCGAAATGTGCGGCGAGGTCCTCGATTTTTTTGCGCAGTTCAACAGCGGCCTCATCGACCTCTTCGCTGAGATGGGAGAGGATGAGTTTGCGATCCTTTTGGATGAGGGATTTGCGCAGGGTGAGGGTATTGAGGGAGCGCAGGTTCTTGGTGAGGCCGATTTTTGAAGCGAGCCAGATGGTCCACTTGGTGGGATCGAAGTGATACCAGCGAATGCCGTTGCGGTAATCGCCGGCAAAGGCGTGGTGGTAATTATGATAGCCCTCGCCAAAAGTGAGAAAAGCCATGATGGCGTTATCGACCGCGCTGAGTTCGCGGGCATAGGTTTTTGCGCCCACGGTGTGGCAAAGGGAGTTGATGAACCAGGTGCAGTGATGAATGAAGGCCATGCGCAGAAGGAAACCCATGTAGAAAGAAGCGATGGCACTACCCGTGATCCACCAACCGAGGAGGAAGACTGCGAGATTTACCCCCAAAAGAAAGAGGCCGTAGTGTTTGTGCTGGAGCATCACCCGCGGGTTTTTTTCGAGGTCAGTTACAAGCGTGGAATCGTAATTGCGCTCAAAGTCGAATAGCCAAAGGATGTGTGCGTACCAAAAGCCCTTTTTGATGGAGTAGGGGTCTTTATCGGTGTCGCAATGGTTGTGGTGGATGCGGTGGTCGTGAGACCATTGTAGTGCCGACATTTCAAAGGAAAGGGCTGAGCTCAAAAGAACGATCCATTCAAAGAGGGGATTGGCGCTGTAAGCGCGGTGCGCATACAGGCGGTGATAACCCACGGTGATGGACATGCCGCCCATAATGTAGGTCACCAAAAAGAGCCAGAAGGCAGCCCATGAGAAGTTGGCGATGCAGGCAGGCAACAAGGCCAATAATAAAATGTGATAGCCCAGCACAAAGGCGAACATGTCCCAGTGTTTGATTTTCATAATATGGGTGGGTATAGGTGTGGAATCCATGCGCCTGTGTTGAAACTAAAATCGCTTAGGCGTCTTGTTGCTATAATTACAAACTTGTCACAGATGCGTATAAGTCAAGGTGATTGGCGATTTCCCGGACTTCCGGTTTTACCTCGGGCGTGCTTATAAACCAGCCTAAGGGTGCACTTTTTCTTTTGTTGGGTTGCCTCAATGAATGGGCTTAACATAATTTCTTGCCTTAGCTCGCTAAATCGCTTCAAGTGCGCGCATCCGCTTTTAACCTAAACTAAACAAAGAAAATATAAAAATGGCTACAAAAATTGGTATTAATGGATTCGGTCGCATCGGTCGTCTCGTTTTTCGCTCACTGGTCGAAAAGGGCCTGCTCGGTGATGAGATCGAAGTGGTTGCAATCAACGACCTCGTTCCGGCTTCAAATCTCGCCTATTTGCTCAAGTACGACACCACTCAGGGTCGTTTCAAAGGCACGGTTGAAACCAAGGGCGATGACGCGCTCGTGGTAAATGGCCACGAAATCAAGACCCTCGCGGTACGCGAAGGCCCCGCAGCACTCCCTTGGGGTGAGATGGGGGTTGATATCGTCATCGAATCAACCGGTCTCTTTGTTCAGGACGACAAGGCTAAAGGCCACCTCGATGCCGGCGCCAAGAAGGTCATCATCTCTGCTCCCGGTAAAGGCGACGGCGTGAAGACCGTCGTTCTTGGTGTCAATGACGACGAGCTCACTGCGGATCACGACTTGATCTCAAACGCTTCCTGCACCACAAACTGTCTCGCGCCCGTCACCAAGGTTATGCTTGAGAACTTCGGCATCGTCGAAGGCCTTATGACTACGGTTCACAGTTACACTGCTACTCAAAAGACCGTGGACGGCCCCTCACCCAAAGACATGAAGGGTGGCCGTACCGCCGCCCTCAATATCATTCCTTCCACCACCGGAGCTGCCAAGGCTGTTGGCCTCGTGCTCCCAGAGGTTCAGGGCAAACTCACTGGCATGGCCTTCCGCGTTCCGACACCTACAGTTTCGGTGATTGACCTTACTGTGAAGACCGAGAAGAGCACCTCTTACGAGGAAATCTGCCAAAAGATGAAAGAAGCTTCGGAAGGCTCCCTTAACGGCATCCTCGGTTATACCGAAGACCAAGTCGCCTCTTCGGATTTCATCCACGATGAACTCAGCTCCATCTTTGACGCCGGTTCCGGTATTGGACTCAGCGATACCTTCTTCAAGCTCGTCTCCTGGTATGACAATGAATGGGGTTATTCCAACCGCGTCGTTGAGCTCGTCCAGAAAGTCGCCAAATTCCTGTAATTTAAACGCGGGTTACCGCACCGGACTTTTGCGGCCGTCGTGGCAGGGTTCCTCCAGGTTCCTCGCCGCGACGGCTTTTTCCGTTAAAGACCACCACGCATCATTTAACTATCATCATTATGGCCACTCAAACTATCAACGACGTCAACCTCGCGAGTAAACGTGTACTCGTGCGCTGCGACTTTAATGTCCCTCTCAAAGATGGAGCCGTTTCCGACGATTCCCGCATCGTGGCAGCGCTGCCCACCATCAAACACCTTGTTGCGCAGGGCGCAAAGGTCATTCTTTGCAGCCACCTCGGACGACCCAAGGGACAGAAGAATGCAGAATTCAGCCTTTCGCCGGTGGCGGAAGATCTCGCTGCCAAGCTCGGACAAACCGTTACCTTTATCGAGGACTGCGTGGGTGCCGAGGTTGAAGCCGAAGTCGCCCAACTCGGTGAAGGGGAAATTGCGCTCCTTGAGAATGTTCGTTTCTACGCTGGTGAGGAACAGAACGACCCAGAATTTGCGGCCTCTCTGGCCAAACTCGCCGACGCTTTTGTAAACGATGCCTTTGGCACCGCGCACCGTGCCCATGCCTCCACGGCTGGCGTGGCGGATCACCTCACACCCTGTGTTTGCGGTTTCCTGATCGAAAAAGAACTCGCCTACCTCGGCGAAAAGACCGCGAACCCTGAGCGCCCCTTTACTGTTATCCTCGGTGGGGCAAAGGTTTCAGATAAAATTAAAGTGATTGATGCCCTGCTCGAAAAGGCGGACACCATCATTATTGGCGGCGCGATGGCTTACACCTTCGCCTTAGCAGAAGGCCGTGCAGTTGGCGAATCTCTCAGTGAACCCGATCACATTGGCACGGCAAAAGCCGCGCTTGAAAAAGCCAAAGCCAAGGGCGTGAAGTTCCTTCTCCCCGCTGATAATCTCGCGGTTAAAGATCTCGACTTCGGGGCGGGTACTGTAGGTGATTCCCGTTATTTCGAAGGTAATATTGAAGACGGCTGGGAAGGCGTTGACATCGGCCCCAAGAGTATCGAGCTTTTCAAGGCCGAGGTCGCCACCGCCAAGACCGTTCTTTGGAACGGCCCCATGGGGATCTTTGAAATCGACGCCTGTAATAAAGGCACCTTCGCCATTGCCGAGACCATTGCCGCCTCTGATGGCATTTCCATCATCGGTGGAGGCGATTCCGTGAAAGCCATCAAGATGTCCGGTCACAGTGACAAGGTCACCTTTATGAGCACCGGCGGCGGCGCGTCACTGGAATTCCTTGAAGGCAAGGAGCTCCCCGGCGTTTCCGCTCTCGACCCAAAGCAGTAATTACGCATATTCAAAAACGAACTAAAAATTATTATGAGCAACGCACGAAAATATCTCATCGCAGGTAACTGGAAGATGAATCTCAATTCCGCCGAAGGCGCCGAGTTGGCACAGGATGTCGCCAGCTTGGTGGGTCAACAAACCGAGGTCTCGGTCTGTTTGAGCCCTACCTTTACCGCCCTCGAATCGGTCTCCAAGGTCGTTAATGAATCCAACCTCCTTCTCGGTGCACAAGATATGCATTACGAAGCCGCAGGCGCCTATACCGGAGAGATCTCTGCCGAGATGTTGCGCCACCTCTTTGCGAGCTTTGTCATTCTCGGCCATTCCGAGCGTCGCGAATACTGTGGCGAAACCGATGCCATCGTTAACAAAAAGACCCTTGCCGCCCTTGCCGCCAATCTCAAACCCATCGTCTGTGTGGGTGAGACCCTCGAGGAACGCGAAGCCGGTCGAATCTCGGAAGTCATCAAAACGCAAGTCGAGGGTGCCCTCGTTGGAGTGACGCCTGAGCAAGCTGAAAACCTAGTGATTGCTTACGAACCCGTTTGGGCGATCGGTACCGGCAAGACCGCTACCCCTGAAATGGCGGAAGCCGTTCACGCTGAGGTCCGTTGCCTCCTTGCAGGATTATTCGGTTCCGAAGCCGCCGAGAAAATCCGTATTCTCTACGGCGGTTCCATGAAGCCCGAAAACGCCGATGATCTACTTGCGCAACCCAACATCGACGGCGGCCTCATTGGTGGGGCAGCGCTTAAAGCCAACGCCTTTGCCGGAATCGTCGAGAGCGCGCTCAAGCGTTCCAAATAACGCACCGCTCACAAGCTTCCACACAAGCCGGTCGGGATTACCCGCCGGCTTTTTTGGTCGCCCGATTATGGCGGGGTCTTAGATTGACGTTTAATTCAAAGCACCATGTTACACCTCGTCCTCTACAATCCGGAGATCCCTCAAAACACCGGCAATATCGGCCGCCTCTGTGCCATTACCCGGAGCCGCCTGCATTTGATTCATCCCCTCGGTTTCAAAATCACCGACAAACAAATTCGCCGTAGCGGAATGGACTACTGGCACGACCTCGATATCCATCACCACGATGACTGGAAAGCCTTCCGCGCGAGTGCTCACGCCCCCAAACGCCTTTGGCTCTTTACCACCAAGGCCGAACACGCGTATTGGGATGTCGAATACGCTGAGGACGACGGCTTGCTCTTCGGAAACGAAGGGCATGGCGTACCGGAGTGGTTACATGAGGAGCTCCAGGGGCAACGCCTTACCATTCCGCAGGCGAATCCCGAAATGCGCTCGCTGAATCTTTCCACCGCCGCCGGAATCGCGACTTACGAGGCTTTGCGGCAACTCCGTTAATCGGTGCGCAGATCCACGCGGATTCCCTCCGCGATTCGTTCGCTGCTGCCGCCGTTGCGTGCGTGCCAGGCACGTCCCGCCGCGCCCATCTCGACCCGCGTCGCCGGATCACCTGCCAGTGCCAGCACGGCCTCCCGTAAACAGCTCGCGTCATCCACCACTCGCGCCGCACCACTTTCACGAAGCGCCCGCGCGACATCCTTGAAATTACTCATCCGCGGACCAAAGCACATGGGAAGCCCCAAAGCCGCCGCCTCGATGGGATTCTGCCCGCCTTCGTTCGGTGCCAAGCTCTTCCCAATAAAAACGAGATCCGCCACTTGTGAGAGACGCGACAATTCCCCCGTCGTATCGGCGAGGTGAATCAAGTTTCCCGTCGGTGCCTGCCGCTCAATCGAGCGTTGGTGCCAGGGCAGCGATTGCCCGCCCAATTCCTTCGCCACGCTCCGACCCCGTTCCGCATGACGCGGAACCAGCAGGAGGCGACAATCCACTCCGGATGCGCGCAAAGCCGCTTGTGCTTCCAATAAGGCCGTTTCTTCCCCCGGCCAGGTCGAGGAACCCAGCAACACAAAAGCCGCCTCATTTTCAAAACCCAATTCCTTTCGCAACTCCATCCGCGCTCCTGCGGAAAGTTCCTCCGGGCAAGCTGCGTCAAATTTAACATTCCCTGCGCAGGTCACCCGCAGGGCATCGCCGCCCAATTCAAGGATCCGTTGCTGATCCCGTTCACTTGAGGTATAGATATGATCCAGTTGTGCAAAGAGCCGCGCCGCCAAATACTTGATCCGCATATACCGCCGAAAACTACGGTCGGACATCCGGGCATTAATCAAAATCGCCGGCACCGACCGCGAACGTGCCTGATGCAAATGCTCCGGCCACAACTCACTTTCCATCAACATTACCGCATCCGGGCGAATCCGCTGCCATGCCAGCGAAGCACACAGCCAAAAATCAAACGGAAAAATCCCGACCTGCGCCACTTTTTCCGCATAGCGTTCCCGCGCCGCCGCATAACCCGTACTGGTAGTCGTCGTTAAGACCACCTCCACCTGTCCGTTCCTTTGAAGGGACTCGATTAACGGCCCCACCGCCAGCACTTCGCCCACGCTCACCGCTTGGAGCCACACTCGTTTTCGTCCCGGCCCACAGGCTTCCAATCGCGGAAAAAATCCCAGACGGTGTTTGAAATCCTTGCCATAGCCACCCCGCCGCCACATCCGCAGACCGTAGTAGGGCATGGCGAGCAGCAATAAAGGGATAAAGAGAAGGCGGTAAAGCAGTATCATGAACCCCTAAAGCTATGAGCCAGACCCCGCGGTTTTCCAAGGCTCTTTTCTTTCCCTATTTTGCTGCGGGCTCAACCTTGCCCTCGTATAGAGCGGCACTCAAATAGGGAAGTATTCGATCTTTGGAAATTTCCGAGGTCGAGTAGCGCAGGGTAAAGCCATTCAAATAATCTCCCAGACGGACCGCTTGCTTGCCGCGATTCAGCGCAAGGATCATTTTCTCTCCTTCAAAGGAACGCTCAAAGACAAAAAGTTGGGCAGCATCGCGTGTCTCGATGATACGGAAATCTCCGCGTTGCAGAACCTTGGAGGCCTTGCGTAATTGAAATATAGACTGATAACACTCTAGAATATTTCGATCAATTTCATGCCAAGGGGTCGGCATACGGTCTTCGGGATCATCGGCTCCGTGCATTCCAATTTCGGTGCCGTAGTAAATCATCGGAGCACCGGGGAAAGTCGCCTGCAGCAGAGCGGTCATTTTCCAGATGCGTCGACCTTCAGCGTCAGGCTTAGCGTTTTTATAGCGCGGACTTCGTGCGCTTACGCGTGAACCCTCGTCATAATCAAACCAATCCGCATTGATGTACTGAGAATAGGTGTCACGATTGGCGATGGCAGAGGCAAGGCGTTGGGTGTCGTGGGAATCAACGAGGTTTTGCATGACCAAAGCCTTTTGTGGAGATTGCGCGTTCAGGGCATCATTGAGCCGTTGGACAAATTCACCTGCAGATATTTTACCATCAATCAGCCAACCTTTTACCGGTATAGCGAAACCACGGTAGTTCATAGCTGCGCTGAAATGGTTATGGTTTATGAACTCGGTGGAAGGTCCCCATATTTCCGCAACGGTGTAGGCCTCGGGATTGATGCTGCGCACATGGGCGTGCCATTCCCGCCAGAAGCCTGTGGGTATTTCCTCGGCCACATCCAGGCGCCATCCATCCACTCCGTCGTTGGGATTGCCGTCTTGATTGGGGTCCATCCATCGCGCGGTGGCGTTGAAGATATAGTTTTTGGGGCCGGGCATCAGGTTGGATCCGTCCGGCAGGTTTGCGAATTCGGGAAGGCTTTGGTAGCCGTGCCAGCCACGATAAGCAAACTCGTTGCGCGGGGTTCGTGGGTCGTCGAATTCGATGATGTCGTACCAACTGGTAAAGCGCGATTTCCGGTGCCTTGTGCGGATGTCGCGGAAGGCAAAAAAATCACGACCGGTATGATTCCAAACGCCATCAATGATGACGCGAATACCGCGGGCTTTGGCCTTTTTGATCAGTTCTAGAAAGAGTTTGTCAGCGGCAGTCCACTTCCATGTGCGGGGGTTGCTGGTTTCCGATTGCATCAATCGAAGGTCGCCTTGCGGGTCGGGACCAAAGTGGGGATCAATATGATGGAAGCTCGAACCGTCATATTTATGAAGGGAGGGGGCATGGAAAAGCGGATTGAAATAAATGCCGGTAATGCCCAATTCCACAAGATAGTCCAACTTGTCGATCACGCCCTGAAGGTCGCCGCCGTAACGCCGCTGAAAAAGCGTCTCGTGGAAAGTGGGGCTCATCCTTTCTTCCCAAAGTGCGCGTCGGTTCCATGAATCCTTCCAGGGGGTCACTTTCCAGTTGGGCGGAATGATGTGTGGGTTCGCCAATGATTGGCGGGTCGGGTTATTTCGGTCATCACCATTGGCAAAGCGCTCGGGAAAAATTTGATACCACGTTACGTCGAGCGCCCAGTCGGGCGGGTCTGGATTGGCGTGCAAGTTTCCTATAATAAGGAGTAATAGTGTGAATAAGCCGCTCACCTTTCCGTGAGGGCTTTTGCGGTTGGAAATCAAGAACATCGTCGAGTCGGATTATTCTACGGTGACCCGATAAAATTTATTATTGAGAGTTACCGGGTTGATTGGATTGGGGTCTAACCAGGTTATTTCATTTCCGGTTCCGGCGATGCCGTTATCTTCGGCATCCCAAATTAGGGCGGTGAGTTGTTGCTTGGATTCGACGCCGTAGGTTTTTCCAATAATGCTATTCCAGTTAAGGCTGAATTGATTACTGCCGTTCACCTGATGCTGCGAAATGCTGAATTTGGAAGTGTTGTCGTAAAGGTCGGTTCCAGCGGTTTCTTCAAAGGTATTGCTCTGACCGTCATTGTCTTGATCGCTTGAAGGGTTAAGCACTGCAACTGTGCTGCTGGCGGTGCTGGCAGCGCCCTCAATTCCCGCCAGGCTGACTGGGTGAACCGTTGCATATAGTTCGTCCCCATAACTGCCGCTGTATTGGTATTCCGTGACATTGCCGACATTTTGATCAAAGACGGTTTCGTCGCTACCGTTGCGTTTAATAACGAGGCGATACCCGGTGATGGTGTCGTCTGCGGTGTTGGATGCGGATGCGGACCATGAGAAAGTGACGCCTGTTCCTACGGCATAGGATTTACCGGAGGCATTTGTGGGCGCGGCCACCGCTGGGGGCGGGGTGACGTCGTAGAGCTTGAGGTATTGGGCCTCGTAGGGGGCGGCTTCCCAGTCGGCATTTACTGTTGGTACCTTGTTAAGGCTCACGAAGAAGCCACTGGCTTTCAGGTTGGCTCCTGTGATGCCGCTACCCCAGAGCCAATCGTCTCGGCGGGTGTTGTCCTGCGCGGTGTAGGCGGCGATATTTTTGACGTTATAGGTGCGCCCGTCCTGAATTCCGAGGAGGGTCGCTAGGCTGGATGGAATTTTGAAGGTGTCACTCTGGGTATTGTTGCGGTCAAGGTTGACAAAGCCAATAACGACATCGCTGTTTGCGGGCGAGGCGTTTGGGGTTTCGTACTTTGCGGAGGCGAAAATTTGGGTGTTGTTGCCGTCGCCATCGATAAACCAACGATTGGAACTTGTGAGCGCGGGGCTGTTCAGGCGTGCAGTCTGGATTGCGGAATAAACGGGGTAGAGTTGTTCATTCCCGTAGTTGCTATCGTTCCAGGCAGGGGTCATGGAATTCCATCGTTTAAAGTGAGGAATCTGTTTGCCAAAATTGGTTTCGAAGTGGTCATAGCCGTAGGTTCCGGCGATACCGAGTTCCTGACCGGGGAAAATCATTGTCGCACCGTCAATCAAGCCAGTCGCCGCAGATCGAATGATCGACTCCCAAGGGTCGCTGGGGATAGCTTCGTCATGAGAGCTGTTATTGAGTAGAACAAGTGCTTGTCCGTAGGCGTTGCGACGGGTTTCAAAAATGGTGCGGTAGTCGCTTTTGTTTGAGGCGGAATTCAGGCCGAAGACAATATTCTCGTTGAGAATATCAAAGTGCCGGCTTGAGCGGTAGGTGACTTCGCCTCCGTCCAGTGATTCGCTCATCATGACAAAATTCCACTTTCGTTCCCGGGTAACGTTGATGATGTATTCCCAGGCGCGTGGCGGGAGTCCCTGCCCGAAGTCGCAACGTAGGCCGTCGATGCCCTTGTAGCGGTTGGCTTCGGTATGTGCGGTGCCTTCGGGGTAACCGGTTTGCGTGAGCCAGTGTAGGGAGTATTCCGCGAAGTAATCCCAGACGAGGCGCGTAAGGTTCCATTGGATTCCGTCGCGGGTAAAGTCGAGGTTGGTCCAGTCGCTGTCACTGGTATCAAACCAGTCCCCATTTAATTCGAAGCTTCCGCTAACAAAGATCCCCTCATCCTGCTTGAATTTATTAACGGGGGCTTCAAATTTTTCTTCGACCAAAGCATCATACCGCCCAAAGAAGACATCTTTCACATCGTTCCACTTTCCAAAATCATAGCGGTCAGGCGCGGTCGCAATGTTGGACGCACTCGAGGCTCGATCGGCGTAGTTGCCCTCCTGTGAAAAAAAACGGGCGTCGCGGTTGCGGATTTCATCGGTGGCGGCCCATGTTTGCCCGTCCGGCTGGAAAAGATCGACGCCAACCTGACCGAGCTCCACATCAAAGGCAGTATGGTTAAAGGGGGCATCGAGCATGATACCGACTTCCTTGGCATCAGCAGCCGCGACAAAATTCTGAAAGGCGGTCATGGCAGCGGCACGGTTTTGGGCGTTGCTGTCGTTGCTGTCGTAGTTGACCGTCATCAATTCATTGATCTCAAAGAAATTTTTCACGGCGTAGGGGCTGCCGGGATCGTAGGGTGAGCCCGAGCCACCCCAACCATCGCTGGGTTCGCGGCCGTCAATGCCGTTGGGATGAATAGGCTGAAACCAGAGCCAGTTCATGCCGAGGTTGGTGAGGTAGTCGAGATCCCAGCGGTTGTTGTTATTATGGGCAGCACCGCTAGCGTTGTGTAGATCCTCAAAAGTGGAACGTGCTGCAAAAGTATCGCCCGAGGCTTCGATGTTGAAAACATTGATCTCGTAGAGGCGCAGGGTGCGGGCATCCACGGGGGAGACCACCACAGCATGATCCCGTAAACCATACCAAATCCAGTTGTTGGGGTTGTTATTGTTGTCGCTGATGGAATTAGAGGTCTTGAAGCGTGCAGTCAGGCGATAGGCGCCGGTCTTACTGGCAGGTATCGTCAATTCCCAAACATTGTCGCTATTGGCATCCGCCATGTTGAGCGGGATGTAATAATGACCGGTAGTGGCATCGGTGTCTGCAGCGGAGTCTGTGGTGGTGTTGCCGTCTACCGGCTGGATGCCGTCGGCATAATTGTCGTTATTTTTATCAATGCGGGCGAGGTCGCGGCGGTTGAGATTGGTGTAAACCTCGACATCAGTAATGTTATTGTAGCCACTCAGGTCGAAGCGCACCTCAATGTCGGCGGTTGTGCTAAGCACCTCGTCGATATAGACATGACTGCTTGAGTAATCCGCATTTTGAAAATCATAACCCGGAGCCCGAACCTGAAGTATTCCCGCTCCATGGAGTAGGGTACCAATGTATGCAAGCGCGGCGGTAATGGAGACAATTTTTTTCATCGGCTGACTTAGGGTCGGGTGATTTCGATTTTATAAAAGCGTTTTTCTACGGTACTGGGAGCAGGGGTAGTTTGACTGCCATTATCATTCCACGTGTAGGCTGCGTTGTTGGTGGTGGCGAGAAAAGCAGTTCCCGCTTTTTTCCATCCATCCGTCAGATTTTCACTGTACCAGATTTGGTAGTAACGACCGGCGAGTGTTTGAAAAGTAACATTAAACCCACCGTTGCCGTCCCGCGCAACGAGCCCTTGCGTTAAACGGTTGAACTCCGCTGATTGAGGATCCAAGCCGAGGACGTATTCCTCGTAATTATTGTAGGCGTCACCATCCGAATTGCCAGTCGTACCATCTTCACCGGTGGCGCTATCGGTGTTGAGGCCACCTTCGCGCTCCCACCAGTTCGGCAGTCCATCGGCATCGTTATCGGTTTTTCCGTTCTCAAGGGCGAGCTGCACCGTGAAGCTGGTTTGCCCGTCCACATTACTGAGTTCAA
Organism: Coraliomargaritaceae bacterium; assembly: GCA_965659965.1. Classification (GTDB taxonomy): domain Bacteria; phylum Verrucomicrobiota; class Verrucomicrobiia; order Opitutales; family Coraliomargaritaceae; genus UBA7445. The sequence continues at coordinate 77,675 of CBFHXZ010000001.1, read as the reverse complement.
CTTGTTCGGTGAGGGCCTGATTGCGCATATTGGGTGCGTCCCATTCTATGCCGCCGCTTGGGTCGTCGTCGACTGCAGCGCTTACATACTCGCTGTTACTATCGTAGCCTATGAGTGCGGTGATGGGTTCAGTGCCGCCGCGATTGATGAGGTGCAATTGTTTTTTTGCGGTGGCATGAGCGAGGTTATCGAGGTCGTATTGTCCGCGGGTAATCAGATTCCAGAGGTTGGGTGAAAGGCCATTTCGAATGTATAATTTGTTAACCTGGGGATTGGGTAAGTTATAGGTTGCAGTGAGGAGTGGGGCGGTGTCAGGCAGACTGATACTTTTAATGATGTGCCCGTCGGGGGAGGTAAAGGTCCATCCGTTGGTTCCGTTTGCCGCAACAGCGTAGAGGGCATTGACATACTGCGAGGTCGCGCCGGCACTACCATTGGCAGACCAGTCCTTGAAGGCGGAAGTGCGGCGGGCACTGATGCTCCCGCTGGCGACATTGAGGCTTCCCTCTTCTTCGGTTTCGGCTTCGGGATAGGCGGGTTGCGTACCGATTGATTGATAGACCGCCCCGGTCGAGGTGTTGCGGGTAAAGGCCGCGGTACAGCGCCCCCCGATGGCCTCGAAGATGGCAAAACTGCTGGCGTTGTAGAGAAGGTATTCATTCTCACCGTCGAGGTCGACATCCTCGGCGCTTGCAATTGCGGTAGAGGGAGGGCTGGCGGCCCAGGCGTCGACGCGTTTGTAGAGTGCGGCAAAGCGCATTTGGGATTGGGCCAGTTTTGAAAAGTCGGCCAGGGTGTTATAGTCGGCGTCGGGGTAGATATAATCACCGGTACTGAATTTACTGCGGTTTAGATTCTGCTGATCGTGAAAGGCGGTGACAAACATGGCAGCGTGCATGGTGGAGCGTGCAAGTTTACCCTGATTGCTGTTTGCAGAGCTGATGCCGTCCACATCAATCCAGCTATCATGCGCAAGTCCATCGACTCCAACCGTGCCGAATTTTTTGGGCAGGGAAGCTCCGTTGCGGATGTCGAAGACTTTTGGCTCCAAGCCTTCCTCGCGGCCGCTTTGCCCGTTATACCAATTGGCGTAATCTTCCTGCGTAGCGTGGTCGATATAGTCCCTCGCGCGACGGGTGAGGGTTTGTCCGGTGCCGCGGTCCACCGATCCCCAGCTGTCGCCAATGTCATCTGAGGGTTGCGAGAGGTCGATCTCGCCATTGATGACGTCATCCAATTTAACGAGGGCAATCCAGGGTCGATTGGCGATCCATCGCAGGTTGAGGTCATAGGCATTGGCATTGTCGGCAGTACGGAAATCTTCCCAATCACTGAGGATGTTTAGGACTTGATCCTGCGTGTCGCTGCGGGCGCGACGGCTGAGGAGTTCACGCAGAGGTAGGTTTAGACCATTATCCTGGTTCTGGAAGAGGAAGCTGCTGGCGGAGTCGTGTATCGGTAGAAGGTTGATGCCGTTTATGCGGTTTATGCGGTAGCCGGCTTCGCCGAGCGCTTCTGTACGGCCAAACCATTTAAAGTAGTGGCGCATTTGATCAACGAGGGTATGGGTGAAGCCCATGTTTTTAATGGTTTCGAGTACCCCGTTATCGGCGAGGCGTTCGGCGGGCCAGAAGATGGTGCTGGAGGGTGCGGTGCCGTAGATTTCAGCAAGGATCTCATCGGCAAGGTCGACGCTGTCCTGAGTAAAGGCTTCTGTGGCGAAGGGGATGGCCTGATCCGCAAAAGAGGTGCCAAAGAGCATGGCCTTGTCGGCAAGCAGGAGGCTTGCGATTCGGCTGTTGAGGTTGGGCCCGTCACGCCATGCCTTGTTGACCTCAGGAGCTACCTTGGCCCATTGAAGCGCGGAAGCGAGGGTAGGGGTAATGTGGAGGCTTACCGGGGCGTCAAAGGCCTGATGCGCATCGACAAGGCGATAATATCCGGCACTGGAACCGTCGTTGATGCGTTCGTGCATTTCGTTGATCGAGCGGATGGGCTGATTGCCGTGGCTAAGGAATGCGACCTTAGCCCGCTTGCCTCTGTCATTGGAGCCGTTGCGACCAAACCAGCGGTATAGTATACTCTTTTCGCCTGTGATATTGCTTTGGTCACGAAAGTAGGAGGAGGCAATGTAGTCATCGTAAATGCTGTCGCGGATGTCACTGCGCCCACCGATGTCGCCCAAGCCGGAGCCGCTGTTTTCGGTGCCATCGCGGGTGGTGTAGACCTGGAAATTCAAGCTATCCGGGTCGCCGTTCCAGCCGGCGTCAAGGAGTGCCTGCCTGCTTATGGAGCACTCCATGGCATCCAGTTCGGAATTGTAGTAGGCGTTTCCGAAACCATTGGTGCTTTGTTGATTCCGGCTGACGACTCCGGTAGCACTGAGGTCTGCGCCGATCTCGGTGGTGTTATTGACGGCATCGGTGTCCAAGTAAACAGTGCCGTGATCGGATTGATAGATGGCGACAACGGCCTCCCACTTCATTTCAGTACGGGTATCGATTGCATCGGGAAGGGCGGATTCACCCACGGCGGGATTGCCACTATCGATGACCACGTAACAATCCAAGTTACCCTCTTCTGCAAAAGCCTGAAGGTCGTGAAAATCGAAACGGAAGTAGAGATTCCCGTCGCTACCACCATCGCGAAAATAGAAGGCTACCAGGTCGCGGGAACTGTCGAAACCGTCATAGGCGAGGTAGGTGTCGGTGCCTTGGTTGTTGGTTCCGTTCCCCTCGTACTCATCTAGCACGAGCAAATCATCTATAACCCAGTCGGTAAATTCATTGAGGTTTGCGGCGCTTCCAACGGTGGCGTCGGTGCCGGGACCGATGGTAATGGAATTCGGTGGAGAGGGTGGCACGTCGTCGTCAGCGTTGGGATTGGTGCCGTTAATGAGTTCCTGTAGATTGCTGAAGCTGTCACCATCCGGATTCCCACTCGCGCCATTGTTTGCAGTGCCGTCAGTGGCGGCTCCGGTGCGCAAGGAGTCGGAGCCGTCATCCAGCGGATCGAGCCCATAATTGATTTCCCAGCCATCGGGAAGGCCGTCGCCATCCGTGTCCGAATTCAGAGGGTCGGTCTCGCTCCAGGCCTCACCCGCGTCATAGGTACGGTTGGAGTTGGTATCACCTTCAATTTGTCCATCAAAGTTTTTGTCCTCGCCATAACCGTCGCTGGCATTGTCGCTGTCGGTGTCACGGTTATTGGGGTCGGTTTCGGTCCAGGTCTCGGATTGGCCGATGATTCCGTCGGGCCAGTTGCGCCCGGCCCATGGGTTGAAATCAGTGGGTATACTTGCACCGTCGCCATCCACCCAGCCGTTGCGGTTGGTATCCTCGATGCCGTCGGGAATCCCGTCGCTATCGGAGTCGGGGTTGCTGGGGTCGGTCACGCTGCCTGCGGAGAGACGGGTGCGATCCCCGCCGAGACTGATGCTGTCCACATCGGGGACGTTTCCGTAATTGTCGACGGTGTTGTAGAAGGGCGGATCAAGATCCCCTATGAAATTTGCAAAGCCGTCGCCATCGGTGTCTGCGCTGAGGTCTGTGTCTGAATGTGTAGCGGCGCGCCAGCCGAGTTCGAGGGAGTCGGGCAGTCCGTCGCTATCGGTATCGGGTGAGGTAGGGCTGGACTTTCCGTAGGCAAAGTAGGTATGGACATCGGCATTGGTCCATTGGTCGGAGGTGACTTCAGGAAGTTCCTGTGCGGCATTTTCATCGCTGTCGAGCAAGCCGTCATCGTCATCATCCCTGTCCAGTTCATCGGTATCAACGGTTTCGCGGAAAAGGACGGTGGTGTTGCGGTCGGCGGTGTTGGTGCCTTCAGGGGCAGTAACGGTGGCGGTGAAACGATAGCTCCCCTCCGCGATATCGGACCAGGTAAAGTTCCAGAATTTACTGTTCCCGGATTCCGTAGTGGTGGAGGTGGAGAGGCTGGATCCCCGAAGGTTAACAAAATCAAGATTCACCGCTGTGGCATCGAGGTTGGTGGAGACTTGGATAATGAATTGCCGATCTTCCGGTTGCGGGCTCGCAACATCGGGCAGAATTATCTCGTAGGGGCGGCCGTCGGACCCGGATTCAGGTGGGTTGACAACAAGAACGCGTGGCGTGGTTACGGGGAGGGCGCGGACGAGAATACTGTCTTCGAAATCAGTTTCCGGGCTGGGACGGTCGAAGCTGACGGTTATTTTATGAGCATAATTCGGGAGATCGTTGTAGAGGTTGGGTAAATTATAAGTAAGGGCGTGGTAGTTATTGGTTTCGTCGTAATTGATACTGTAGTCAGCGCGGCTCTGTGCTTCGCCCAGGTTTCCATTTTCAGCAGAACCGATGCGAATAAGGAAACGATCGATGAATTCGCTCTCACTGAGTCCATCCGCGAGAGACTTGGAGAAGTAAACCTTCATGATGTAATTGCTGTCGACGGTCTGGCGTTCCTGGTTGGGGAAGGCGATGAAGACCTGTTCGTTGGGACCGGCGGTGGTAACGGTGCGGGTAAGGGTGGTAAAATGCCCAACGGAATCGGAGAGGTTGAATTCGTTGAATTTGGCAGAGGAGATTTCACGCAGGCGCACTTTGATATCGGCGGATCCGCTGGGAGGAATATTAGTGTAATCGAAGCGCCATTCCTTCTGGTAACTTGCATCTGTTGGATCAAAGGCGGTGCTGGGGGTTACCTCACTGGCAGAGGCCCAGTTGTTGGTAAGGTTGTTGTCCCACTGGCCGTTGAGGTTGAGGTCTTCGTAGCTTTCCCCGGTGTCACGGGTGCCGTTTTGGTTGACATCGCTAAAGGGTTCAAAGCCCGTACCGTTGCCGTTACGCGCACCGGTTTCGACATCATCATTACTGTTGTCCGAATCCTCAATGCGATACCAAACTTCCTCAACGGTGGGGTCTGTTCGCACGACCACTTCATATGAGGAACCGCCGACGGTTTGCCCGTCACTGTCGGGGAAGCAAATCTCACCCTGAGGACGCTGGGTGTCGTAATAGAAGGTTTGGGTAAAGGTGTTGTAGATGGAAGCGCTGCCGGAACGATCCAGGAACGCACGGGCGCGGAGGATGTGGAATCCCTCCTCAAGGCCGGTAGTGGTTAGGGCGTTTCCGTCAGGGTCGCTGGCATAGTCAAAATGAGGGTAATAGATCGCGGCGGTGGCATCGAAATCGTTTACCTCGAACTGAGTCAGCATCTGAGTCTTGCGCGCCACCGAGGCGGCATCGCCGGGGAACCAACTGGGTGCAGCTTCCTTGTGAATAGCGATTTTATAGCGCAGGGTTGCGCCGGCCGTGGGTCGGTTAACTGAGGACGAGCGCCACCAGTTGGATGCCCCGCTGTCGTCATCGTGTTGGTAGGTCATTTCCACCACCGAGGTCGTGCCGCGTTCATTGCCCGCAGCGCCTTCAGGGAAAGTGCCGTCCGTGGTGTAATAGAGAAACATTTTATAGCCCGAACCCACCGCATTTGTTTTGGCCCAAAGCATTAGGTTGCTTCCATCATCGACAAACATGTTGTCGCTAACGGTAGGATCGCCACTCACCGCTACTTCAGGATCGTGGTAAAGGAAGCTGGCGGTATTGGCATCAGTGAAGCGGGTGCCGGCACCTTCGGTGATGGTGAAGCTGGCCTGACCCATAGTCAGACTGAAAGTTTCCGCGCCGGATGAACCGGTTATATCACGGCTACCAGTAACTTTGGCGGCAAAAAGTTCGGGGTGGATGCGGTCAATGAAAGTGGGTTGCTCGTAACCGAGAAACATATCCCAGGAAAGGGCGGGCGGGTTGTCGCGATTGACAGGATCGGTATTTGCCATGCCCACATTGGTACTGGCAGGACGTGTGCCATTCAGGTCAATGCCGCCGTCGAGCTTGAGCATGACGTTTTCCGCAGAGCCATCAACCCGCACCACAAAATCAAGATTGGAACCATCCGTGATGCGGGGAAGGGTAGCGGTGTAGGCGTAGTCATCACTCTCCGCATTTGAAATTACCGGACAGCTCTCGGCTTGAAGCATGTCGCCGTGAAAATCGGCATCGCCGTTGGGGCCGTCCTCGCGCAGGACATCAAGGGTGCCTACCTCGGTGTTGTTTTGATAAATCGTGATGGGTCTGCCGCCGGAACCCGCCCAGAGGTCAGAGGGGTCGGGGTTTTTGTAGCCAAAGATAAAATAACCCCCGGCAGGAATAACGGTGGAACCATCTTCGATTTCAGAAGCCCACTTATAGAAGCCGCCCCCGTAGGTTGAGTAGTTGTAGAGGTAAGCATTCGCGCCGCCGGATTGTGAGGGGAAGCTGGAACTGAAGCTGCGCCCATGACCGCTGGAGTAGTCATCATTCAGCATAAACAACATGGTTACTCCGTCGGCATCGCTCATGCCGGAGTTTTCGCGTTTATCAACTCGCTCATAGATAACGACATCATTGTCCGACCACTTGCCCTGTTGGTAACCGCGGGCAAATTGCTCATGGACGTAGAGAAGGTTCGGGACTCTGGGGTCATCCCATTGGCCGAGGAAAGAGGTGTTGGAATGCCGGGGAAAGGCGCCGCCGGATTCACCGAGAGTTTCCGCTTGGTAGTTGCCGTCGGTATAGAGAAGCCCGATGCCGGCGCGGGTGAAATACATCGCGTGCTGGAGTTCGCGGCGGCTGGCGTAGTCGTTGTCATGGCTTTGGGCGTGCATGACTGTCAAGGCGGGGTCGAAGCCACCTGCTCCGGGGTTATCAAAGCCGTTCAGTCCATTCCAGGGACTGCCAAGCCGGTCGTTGAATTGTTGGCGGAGAGGATTGTCCACCAGTCGCATCCCGGAATCAAAGTAGGAACCGTAGCCGGGTGGTTCGCCAAGGTGCTCGCCAAAGACCATGGCATCGTCGCGTGGCTTTTCGGTATCAAAAACAGTGTCCCGATGATTGGCATCACTAAAGCCACGGGTGAGGTTGAATTGGCGTTGAACCTGCCCGAGGTAGCCGTAGTCATTACTGTCCTTGTCGGCACCGTAGGTCGCACCGAAGAAATCCGGGGCGACGTGCTTGACGGCATCGAGGCGTAGTCCGTCGGCTTTGGTGCGATCCATGAGCCAGCTGGCGGCGCGGTTAAGGTAGGTCTCTACGTATTCCTCATAAACACTGCGGTTGTCCTGAAGGTAGAGTTGAGCGCGGGCTTTGACTTCTGCCTCGGTGGGGCTGGCGTTACCGGCAGCTACGAGGAGTGCTTCTGCAAGTGTTAGGAGGCCTCCGAATCCAACATAATTTCCGTCTTTGTCGTAGGCGTATTGCTCGGGCCGCTCGAGGTCGCGAATGAATTTCATCTTGGGAAAGGTACTGCCCTCGCTTTCCCCAAAATTGTAATTGGTGGTGCCGGGCTCCTGAGCGATATCGATGAGGTCGGCAAGACCAAGGTTTTGTACCTGCCAGGAACTATTCCAGTCACGCGTATTATCCCATTTGCGGTAGAACCCTTCCTGGGTGAGTTGCAGGTGAAAATCTTCAGGCACGAGACCGGGATAAATATCGATGGCGGTGGATTCATTATAGCCCGGGATATCAAAAGCCCGGTGATTCATGATGTTATCGAAATAAACCCGAATACCGAAACGGTGTGCCACCTTGACGAGTCGCAGGAGTTCGGCCTCGGCGCCATAGCGAGTGCGCACGGTATTCCGCTGATCCTTACTTCCAAGGTCAAAGGGATCCCACATGTCATAACCCACTGAGAGTCCGCCCGAGCCCTTGGTTGGCGGGGGGAGCCAGAGCGAGGAATAGCCTGCTTCCGCAAGTTCCGGCATCTTGCGCGTTATTTCACTCCAGTCGGTGTTGAAATATTGCAACATAGCCTCACCGAGCAATGCCTGGGTAGACATTAGGAAGCAGAGAAGCATATGTTTATAACCGGGAATCATAAAATGGGTCTATGTGGTGATTACCTACATATAGAATTTAGATAAGGATGGGTAAAAAAAGTTCACTTTAACCCTAGCTTTGGATTTTTGTAAAAATAATTGTTATTCAACAGCTTAATAATGAATAGTACCAAAATAAATTCGTATATTACTTCAATTTAACCGTTTTTCGACTATAACTGTATTCAACTGTCGACTAAGTGGGCTTCTTGTGTATGTTTAGGATCCCTTACTACCTATTATTACTATGCCAACCCTACGGGCTGGTCGCCCCAATATGCAACAAATCGCCGACGCGGCGGCAGTGAGCAAATCTGCCGTCTCACTGGCTTTGCGCAATGACCCCAGAATTCCTGAAAGCACGCGGGCGCGTATTCAGCAGATTGCCAAAAAAATGGGCTACCAACGGAACCCGGTCGTGGACACGCTGATGTCGCAATTGCGGGCGGGGCGGCAACCGGGATTTCGAGCCAATCTTGCGCTCATCAATTGTGCGCCCTTTGAGAACCTAAGTAGCAATCATACCTTCAGTCGATTGCGCGAGGGCGTTCTCGAACGCAGCCGAAAGTTGGGTTACGGCGTAGAGGAATTCTGGCTTCAAAAGCCGGATTTGAGACCCCAACGGCTTAAGCAAATTCTTGAGACACGAGGTATTCGGGGAGTCGTGCTTATCGGCATGCTTGGATTCGATGAAATTGATGACGAGCAATTCGCTCTATTTTATAAGCAATTCGCCTGTGCCGTTATTGGTACGGCGCAACTGAACAAGCGCATCAATTGCTCCACCAATGATCAATACCTCACCGCGCGACGGGCCACCCGAAAGGTCCTCAAGATGGGCTATCGAAGGCCTATTCTAGTAGTGCCCGAAGCGGATGATGCGGTATTGGAAAATAAGTTCAGCGCTGGTTTCTACAGCATTGTCAAATCATTGCCCAAGCGCGATCAACTCGAAGTAGTAGGCCTGGAATTGGAAAGCCTACCACAGGCAATCAAGACTATCAAGGCGCGCAAGGCAGATGTCATTATAACCAATCAAAGTGAACTTTATAGCGCCCTGCGGGATTCCGGGTTCAGCATTCCGGATGAAGTGGGTCTTGTACATTTGGACTGGCATGCCGGTTTGAAAGAGATGGCGGGCATGCGCCAAAATAACAAAGTTGTGGGTCAGGTTGGGGTCGATTTAGTCGTCGGTCAGCTACAGCGCAATGAATTTGGCGCGCAGGAATACCCCCAAGTGGTTGAGATTGAGAGCATCTGGGTGGATGGAGCAAGTGTCCGGGAATCGGTCGCCTCCACTAAGGCTCATTGAGGCTACTGCCCGAAGCTTCCTGCGCTTCAAAAAGAAAATCGCCCAAGCCAAGATTATAAGTAAAATTTTTGATGTGCACCTCACCGCTTGTTTGCTTCGTATGATCGGTTACTAAAAGGATTTTCGGCTGAAACAAATTGGTGCGCGAGGAGAAAAATTCTACAAATCGAATGGTGCTGACTAATTTATCTTTCACTGGAGCCATCTGATACAAACGCATCTCAGTGGGTTTAACAGTATCTTCCTTGAGGATATAATTAAAAACAATGAGGTAGTCCTCGAGCGCAGGACATTCGTGTTTGAGCCTGCCTTCTGGAAAATGAATCCAGGGGTTGAGGGCAAGCATCTGAAAAAGGTTTTCCGCAGCTTCTTGCCCAGTAAGCTTTGTGTAGACTACGGGATCGATCCCGTTTTTTGATGATAAATAGAGTTCTTTTTCATCAAAGAGAATCAAGGCGTCAGGTTTTTGTGTGGGAGAAAAAACCGTTGCCCGAATTCCGGCGTCTTTTTTGGTGACAACCAAGAGTTCCAGTTCAATGCCATTAAAACGAGTCGTTACTTGATTGGTGACCGTTTTAATTTTCCATGCTTGGAGCGGGTAAGCCTTGGTCGAGTGGCAAGCGAGTATGGCAAGCCAAGTAACTAGAACGATGAAACGCATGGATCCTATAAATAAAAGACCCGCGCTTTTGAGCGATGAGGCTCAAATGACAGCGGGTCTTCGGGGTGGCTCGTATCGAGCCATGGCCAGTGAAAAATTTTATTGCTTCAAACGTCTGATCAGCGCGAAGGCTAGTGCGCCCAGACCGGCAAAGAGTGCATAAGTAGAAGCTTCAGGAACCACCGTGAAAGAGGCATTGTAGTTGTTACTATTGTTGCTGTCAAAAGCAGTATCGCTATCGTTAGCAGTGCCGACTACCCATACCGCGATGTTGTAATCACCCGCTGCAAGCGAGTGCGCCGCAATGAGATCGACTGATCCGTCTGAGGTGTTGGCTCCGTTGATATCCGTGCCATATTGATCGTTGTTGGTCCCAGCAGGTCCTTCAAAATACTGGAAGGAGTAGGCAACTGTTCCGGTTGCAGTCGCATCACCAGTAATGTTATAGTTCAGGATAACGGACTGTGTGCCAGCGAAGTCACTAAAGAAACCGGATTGTCCGCCTAACCAGAGGTTGGTGTTAAAATCTCCGAGATCTGCGCCTTGAAAGCTGGAGCTTTGTCCGGTCCCGCTAAGATTGTACCAAATGGTATCGGCACCCGCGGTTGTGTCAGAAACGTAGGCATATCCGTTGAAGATTGATTGCGCAGAGAGTGCGCTGCCAAGGACAAGTAAGGCCAAAGAAGTTATGAGCTTTGTTTTCATGATAAAAATATAAATCGATTAATACTTCAACAATTGGCTAATTTTGATGAAATGAAAAAACTTTTAGGGTTAAACAGTTGAATAACCTTGAATACAAATGCTTTAGGGCAGCTCTAACCCAAGAAAGCACTATTCTCGAAGCGATATTTGGGGATTTAGTGGGGACAGACCCATCTCGGTATGGCTCATGGATTGACAGCATCGGGCCAATCCACGTAAATCGCCAAAATTAACCATACCAATGCAAGCCACCCCAAAAAGCTACCACCCGCTAAACCCCCAAGCTCGTCGCCGCAAAGGCTTCACCCTGATCGAACTCCTCGTCGTTATCTCGGTGGTCGGGATTTTGGTCAGTATTACCTTTGGGGTCGCGCGGGGAGTCAAAAGCGCACAATCCCGTGCCCTTGCGAAGGCAGAGCTTTCGGTCCTGGCTCAGGCGCTGGAGCAATACAAGTCGCGTTACGGTGATTACCCGAGGCACGATTCCGATGACGGTGATTACCCCACGCCCGACGGCGGTGAAATGACCAACACCATGCTCCTCTATGCTTTGACCGGGCGTATGACAATGGAACGGGTTCCGGATGGTCCGGATCGTAGCAAGGTTGAAGTCAGAAAAGTTGCGGATGAGTTGGACGATGCTCAGGTCATCGCCAATCCACAATTTATCGAGACCAGTAAATTCCAGGTGAATGGTGATGCCAACGAGCCCAATCAACTGCTCGACCCCTGGGGAAACCCATACATCTATTGGTATAAATGGGAAAATAGTTCGGGCGCCTGGGAGGTTTACGGCTACCACCTCTATTCCACCGGGCCGAACGGCGCGGAGGCGAATAACGCTATAAAAGGCAAAATTGATGGCACAACGGGCGTAATGGACCGCGATTTCCGCGAGACCGCAGATGCGGCGGGCATTATCTTCTCTGGAGAATAAAAAATCAGAGCCGCAAAGCCAAAGCTGGTAAAAGCCTGCAGCCCTGCAGGTGGGTTCATTTATTCAACTATTGAATGGTTTTATGTTTTAGTCTGTTCGTCGGTGGTGACAAACTTTCGATAAATTTACCTCAGAAATGAAAAATAAGATAAAAAGTTTTGCTGCATTTGTACTCCTTTCGCTCTTATTAACAGCACAATCCTATGCACTTGAGGCTAGTGATGACGCCTCCGCTTACGGTTCGTCATGGAGCAACGGCAGTAATTTCGGCACCGGTTTTGGCGCCTGGGATCTAAGTGATAACAATAATGATGACACCACCATTTACGCGGGTTCCTTCATCGGTGATTCCACCGCGGGCGCGGGCGATATTAATACGGGCGCCAATCAGTCTTTTGGCCTCTATGCCAACCCGAGCACGGCATACATGAACGCCACCCGCAGTTTTTCAAGCAGCTTGGTGGCTAACGATCGTTTCACCGCTAAACTGGCTTTAAATAACAACAACGGCAATAAAGGCCTTGTCTTGCGCAGCGGCACCGACGAGGTGGTTGGCTTTAATGTGGGTAATACCACTGAAATTAATACCGACTTCACAAACAATGCCACCACTGCAGTGACTTATGATTACGGCGGCGATGACGCCATGATCGATGTTGTTATACAGGTTATCAACGCGACCAGTCTCAGTTATGAGATCAGCCGAACATCCAGTCAGGGCTCACAGGGGGTACTCTTTACAGGTACCGTAAGTGGAATCACCGCCGCAATCGACAATGTGAAATTCTACATCAGCGGAACTGACAATGGAGATCAGAATAATCTCTACTTCAATTCCCTGAGCGTGACTAACGTACCCGAGCCTGCACACAGTGTCTTGGCGCTTGCCGCAGTAACCTTGCTTGTCGTTAGCATTCGCCGCCGTCGTAAGATTACCGCGGGCTCCTCACGATAGCCGAACCAACAGCGAAGGTTGCGCCTTGATCGCTGAAGGAACCGCGAATGGCAGGCATGGGGAATGACCTGCCCGTGGAAGCGACACTCCTGTCGCTTATTCACCACCAAGACACCGAGGACACCGAGCGGAGAGGTTATAGATAAGCGTGGATCAGCGGGAATTAGTGGTTGCCGGCTAAGCTGGCCCGGAACCCGAGTCCGGCATAGCCGGAAACCGCTGATATACGCTGATAGGAAAACTACGAATAACACAGATGGCACGGATGGGGGCACTGAACGTTGAACATCGAACACTGAAGGTTGAACATTGAAGGAACGACGAATGGACACGAATGGCGGTCATGGGTGCGGGCGGTGGCAGTCATGAAGCGCGGGCCGGGTTCGGCGAACTGGAATTCCCAGCCGGAGCCGTCGGGGTAATCAACGGCGATGCGGGGTTCCCCGGCGGCATCGGACCCGAGGAAGCGGATTTTCCAGAGGTAGTTGTGGCGCCAGTTCCCCGAGGGGCCGAGGGGGGTGGGGAGTCCACCGAGGTAACGGCTGGTGCTGAGGCGGGTGAAGCGGAGGGGTCGTTCACCGATGGAAGCGTGCAGTTCGAGGTCGGTGATTTCACGGGAGACATTGCCGGTGAAGGGGTTGAAGAGGTTGGCGCCGCCGGAATTGCCGCAGGGATTGGGCGGGGTGCTGGGGTTGGAATTATTACCGCAGGATTCCGCCCGGGCGGGATTTGCCAATGCGATGAGGAGGAAGGCGAGTGTGAAGCGGGACAGGTCTTTCATGGATGGTGGGGTTGTTGGTGCAGAGCCGGTTTCAGATGCCGTGTAAATCGACTTCCGGGTGTCCGGTGGGGACCCGAAATGGAGGACTTCCTCGCTTGGGCCTGAGCGGAGGAGTATTTCGTAGCGCCCGGTGTTGCCGGCGCTTTCAAAGCGGAAATTTAAATGCCCACGCGGGTCGGTTTGGAGAATTTGTGCGCCGGGCTTGCCGTTGACGGTGCCGCCGTGGATGGGGTGGACTACGATTTGTCGGGATCCGGCGCCGGGCCAATGAAGGGTGATCTCGGCGGGGGCCTCGCGGGGCATGTGTACGCGCTGGTAGTGTCCTTCAAAATTACGTGGGGAACGGGTGCCCGCTTCCAGATTGATGGTGGCGTGTCCGCGGGGGAGGGGTGGGATTTGGGTGCCCAGTGTGCCACCTTCGCGGGCGAGCAACGGTGTAGGGGAATCCGCAGCTGGGTCGGGGTTTGGGATTTTGGCCGCGGGCGGGGCTTGTTTTTCTTTGGGAAGGAGGGTGTCGTGTTCACCCTGGTGAACGGGTGGTCTTTCCGGTTTTGGGGTCTCTGTGGCCGCTTGGCTTATTGGCGGGCTCAGGGGTTGCGGGTCGCCGCGAGTACCTGAATGTCGCAGCACTAGAAATAGGAGAACAAGCGTCGTAAAAAGAATTAAAAATAAAAACTTATGCTTGTGTAGCGACATGGAGTTACACCAATGCAGCTGTGGGAATGTTGCAAATTAAATTTTATTAAGTCGTTAAATAACCTAATAAATTTATTAAATTATGTTAAATTTAAAAAATTAAAAGGCAGAATGTGGGCAAACTGCGGGTGGCAGCCTGCGGTTGGAGGGTTTTATTGATGCCAGGAACTGAGGCGGCTCAATTCTAATTGAGCGGATTTTAAGCCATGGGGTCGGCTGCTGGAGGGAGGGTCTAGTAGTAGCCGAAGACTTCGCCGTCGAGGCGTTTGGGGTAGCCGTCCTGTTCGAGGGTCTGGCGTTCGGAGCGGGAAAATTCCTTGAGTTTGAAGACGGGTAGGATGGGGCGTCCCTCGGCGGTGGTCTCGTATGTTTCGCCGCTTTTTTCAATAAAGAGGTAGCAACCGAATTCCCCGCCGGGTATTTCGCCGATGAGAACGGAGAGGTCGACCGGCGCTCCCGCTGGCAGGTCAAACCAGTCACCGACGGTGAGCTTGGGTAAATATTCCGAGACCGGCGGGCCGGAATGAACCGGTTCATCTTTGGGTTCCCACTTGCCGGGGTTGGCTTCAGTGAAGCCTGCCGAAAGCACGGTTTTTCCATCCACGCCCACAATGAGGATATCATCGGCGGTTCCTACAAAGCGATACCTTCCGCCCGAGAGGGATCTGAACTTCCCCTGATAAAGCGCCACACAGTTGCTGGCTTCCACCAAATTCTCGACGCCATAGGCGCGGGGCACGCCATCTGCCGCCATCAGGGGGATATAAAAATGGGTGGCGAAGAGTTTTTGCGGGGCGTTGAAGCATTTGCGGAATTCGCGGAGGCGGTAACTGCGAAGGAATCCTTTGCCGACATCCATCCAGTCCTCTCCAGAGGCGCCCTCGCGATAGCGGTCCTGTTTGAGGTCGATAAAGGTACCCTCGAGCGCGCCGGCGAGCGGCGCGGTGTTTCCGAAGAGGGTGGTAAAGCCGCCCCCGCCGTCGCCGGCACCAAAACTACCGGCGTCGCCCCGCGCCTTGATCGCGCTCTGGGCGCTTTGCGTTTTGGGAATTTGAATGGAGGGGAGGTCGATGGAGTTGGGCATATCCACGGTAATGGGGATTTGGGTCGCCATCGCGGTGGAACGCTGGGCACGCATGGTTTTAATTTTATAGTCGCGCTGTTTGGGCTGGATGGATTGCGGAGGGGTGGCGACTTCAAAGACGGCTTCGTCTTTGGTGAGAATGGAAAAAATCTTCCAGCTGCCGAAGAAAAGGCCGACCATGAGGTGCAGGAGCAGGCTGATGCACAAAATGAGCCACAAGGGCCGCTTGAGGAGTCGTTGCAGGGGCGTTTTGCGGGCGGATGTGGATGCAATCATTAAGGGGTAAAGATAAAATGCGGGGTACTTGAGGAAAACCCTAAACTTGTTCAACTGTCAAATAGGGAGGCGGCTCGTTCAGGTCGGTGAATCCTTGTTATTCTTGGGGTTTCCAATAGTTTTGTTTCTTTAAAATGCTGTTAAAAATCCGTTTTTGCTTATCCTTATTACTTGGGTCATTTTGCCTGGAAGCAAAGACCCTTACCTTGGAATTGCCCATCGTGGCGCCTGCGCCGGGTGAAAGTCTTTGGATTGCTTTAGATGCAAGTGCGCGGTTTGGTTCAACGGTGGTGGCGGTTGATGGTGGGCGCCGGGTGTTTCTTCCCTTTCAAGCGGACCTCATCATTGAATCTCGTGGTGGTAGCGCGCCGGTTTTTAAGGTTTACCGCGATTTCAAATGGAACACCTCGAGCGACCCCGGAGTAGATCTGAAGCACAAGGGGGGGCAGCTCACGCTTCGCTTCAGGGGTGCTGCTGGCTGGGATGCCGTTCAGGCGGTGCAATGGTTTGGGCTTGCGGAATCCGGAATGCTGGCGCCTAAAAAGCGGGATATCGCCCGCAGTGCGGGGGGCGATGTTTACCTGCCGCGTTATTACCAACCTTCCGGTTCGGGAGCACTCAAGGTGCAGGGCGCTTTGGGCGCTTGGGGTGAGAAACCACGCATCTATCAGCTCCTCCCGCGCCTCTTTGGCAATGAAAACGAGCGGCGTAAAGTCAACGGCACCCTCGCCGAGAACGGTTCAGGAAAATTCAGCGACCTCAGTGAGGCGGTGCTCGAAAAATTGCGGGCGGATCACTACACCCACCTCTGGCTCACCGGAATCCTGCAGCACGCCACCTCAACGGATTACGCCGCCGCCGGGCAACCCGCGGATGACCCCGACCTCCTCAAGGGGATTGCGGGCAGTCCCTACGCTATCCGTGATTACTTTGATGTGAGCCCCGATCTTGCGGAGGACCCCGCGGCGCGGCTCGAGGAGTTCAAAGCCCTGGCGGCTCGTATCCGTGCCGCCGGGTTGAAATTGGTCATTGATTTTGTGCCCAATCACGTCGCGCGCAGCTACGCTTCTGACATTCGACCGGAGCTGGTCTTTGGTAACAAGGATCGCCGGAGTAAATTCTTTTTACCGGATAATAATTTCTTTTACCTGACTCCTGAGGTGGTTGAGGGGGGCGGCCCCTTGCGACTTCCGACCATCGACCCGCAAACGGGAAAGGTCGTTAACGAGACCGCGCGGGTGGTCGGGAGAGCGGATGGCTATTTTAAGCCTGAGCGCAGGCATGGCAAGGTCACCGGCAATAACGTGGTCAGTTGGCAACCTTCGACTGGCGATTGGTATGAAACCGTGAAGTTGAACTACGGCTTCAATTTTCGGGATCGGGGGGCGCCGCCGGAATACCCCAGCGCGTTGAGTCCGCGACAACGCATTCCCGACACCTGGAAAAAGATGGATGCCATCATAGCGTATTGGCAGGAATTGGGAGTGGATGGTTTTCGGGTGGATATGGCGCACATGGTTCCGCCGGAGTTTTGGAAATGGTTGATTCATCGGGCCCGCGGGCGGCAGGCGGAAGTCTTCTTTGTGGCAGAGGCCTACGAGGACGACCCTGCGAAAGTGCCGAGTCATGAGCCAACGCTGCGTGAATCGGACGGGGTAATGGTGGCGCTACTCGATGCGGGTTTCAATGCGGTCTATGATGACGCGAGTTACGACGTGCTTATGGAATTAGTGGAGGCCGGTGCATGGGCGAATGATCTGGACCGCGTGAACGCGGAGAAGGGGGCGATGTTTTTTGACCGCGCCCTGCGTTACACTGAAAATCACGATGAGGTACGGCTGGCGCACCCTCATACCTGGGGCGGAGGCGGAATGGACGTAGGTCGCCCGGTATCGGGTACACTCTTCGGGTTGTCGCGCGGACCGGTGATGGTTTACCACGGACAAAAAGTGGGTGAGCCTGCGCTGGGTCGTGAAGGGTTTGGCGGGGACGATGAGCGCACTTCGATTTTTGATTATTGGTCGTTGTCGGAGTTGAACAAATGGTGGAACGAAGGTGCTGCTGACGGAGCGGGGCTATCGTCGGAGCAGAGGGATTTGCGCGCCTGGTACGTGGGTTTGCTAGGTTTGCTTGGGGAGCGTGCTTTTACGACGGGAAATACCATTCTCTTGAATGAGGCGAATCAGGACAATCCCTTCTACGGGAAAATCGAGGATGTGGGCCCGTCGGGGCATTGGCTGCACGCATATTTGCGGAGTGATCCGACCGCAGACTCGCATTACTTGGTAGCCAGTAATTTTCATCCCAAAGCGGATATGCGTCATGTTCGGATTCGCCTCCCCGAAGCGGCATTGTCTAGCCTGGGCATTAATGAAGGGGGATCGGGCTGGATCGTGATGGAGGAACGCCTCAGGGGTAATGATGGGGAGTCGGTCGCTTGGCCAGCGGATTACGTGGGGCGCGAAGGGCTATATTTGGAAAGCATAGGGTCGCATTCGTCGGCCTACCTCAAGTTGAGTTTGGTGGAGGCGCAACCCGCGGGGATAAGGGTGGGGGCGATGCTTCCGGCGGGGCAGGCATATCTCGGTGCTTCGCCTTTGATTCGATTGGAAGCGGGCGCAAGCCACAGCATCGATTTGCGCCGATACGGAAACCCCGGCGAGTACCATCGTTTTGCGGTTGGGAAAGTTGATGGTATAAATGCAGAGTTGGATTCGCTGAACCATCGCTTGAATCTACGGGTGGACAGTAATGCTTTGGGCTTGCGGGTGTTGCCCTTGCGGCTCGTGCCAACCCGTGCGGGAGAGCCCGTGATTGAGAGTTCCATTCCGGTCGCTATTGATGTGGTAGCACGTTTGACCTTCGAATTAAAAGGCTATCATGAGGCGAACTCGGTCGCTTTGGTTGGGGATTTCAATGGGTGGAATGCAGCGGCGGATTTATTGCAGCGCACAAAGGAGGGTTGGCAGCTCGATAAAGCAATTAAGGAACCGAGCATTCGGTATAAATATGTGGTCGACGGAAACTGGATGCCGGACCCGGGAAATCCATCACAGGAAGCGGACGGACATGGTGGTTTCAACAGCTTGATGCAGGCTTCCGGTGCGACCGGGGAAAAGGAACAACTGACCTTATATGTGGAGCAGCTGGATCGCGCCGCCATTAAGTTGCGTGCGAATCAGGAAATTCAAAGCGCCTATGCTGAAGGCCTTCTTGAAAAGGGCGGGTGTGTTTCCTTGCCGGTGGAGTTGGATAAACATGCCCTGCGTGTTGCTTACAAGGGCTTGGTACCCACGGGAACTTTGGTTCGGGTGATCACGGTTGGTGCGGACGGTAGGGTTGGATGGCCGGCGATTGCGTTTGCAGGAAAACCGCCAAAGGACAACTGGCGTGACGACATCATTTATTATGCCTTTACCGATCGTTTTAAAGATGGGAATCCTGCCAATACTGCTCGGGTGGAAGACCCCGAAGTTGATCCGGTGGCGAATTATCACGGAGGTGATTTTGAGGGCGTGCTGCAAGCGCTTGAGGCGGGCTACTTTGAATCACTGGGGGTGAATGTTATTTGGCTCGCGCCGCTGAATCAAAACCCTGCGGGTGCCTGGCAGGAATACCTGCCGCCGTTTCGTTCCTACACCGGTTACCACGGTTACTGGCCCATTCGCCGCTATGCGGTTGAGCCGCGTTTTGGGGGCGAGGCAGCCCTGCGTGCACTCGTGGATGCCGCGCATGAGAGAGAGGTCAAGATTCTCGCGGATTTGGTGCTCAAACACGTGCACATTGAAAACCCCATCCGAACAGAGCGACCGGAATTATTTGGGGAATTAGAGCTCAGCGATGGTACACGGAATTTGCGGCGCTGGGATGATAATCCGTTTACTACGTGGTTTGAACCCTTCCTTCCCGCTTTTGATTTTCGAAATCCCGAGACGGTGGATTTCCTACTTGAGGATGCGGCATACTGGATTAGCAGCTTTGGTTTGGACGGTTACCGCCTCGATGCGGTGAAGCATATACGCCCTGATTTTTGGTGGCGCTTCCGTACACATATGCGGGATAGCTTCCCGGGTGCGCGTCATTATTTTGTCGGGGAGACCTTTCAAAGCAGGGAAGGTATTTCGGCTTTTGTGGGGCCCAATATGCTGGATGGGCAATTTGATTTTCCGCTGTACGACACCCTGATGGAATGCTTTGCGCTTGATACTGCGGGCTTTGTTAAATTGGAGGCGGCCTTGCGTGAATCGGAGGCGGCTTATGGTCGCAGCACCCGTATGTCGCCCTTGTTCGGCAATCATGACAAGCCGCGTTTCATGGCTTATGCGGATGGAGATTTGCCGGACTCGGATGAAGCGGATGAGGAAGAGGTGGGTTGGAGTAAAACGCTTCGGGTGGACGACCCGGCAGCCTTCAGGAAATTAAAGCTGGCAATGACTTTCCTTATGTCGATCGACGGGGTACCTATGCTGTATTATGGTGATGAAATAGGTATGACGGGAGCAGGGGATCCCGACAACCGGCGCAGGATGCGTTTTGATGGCGAAGTCACCATCGCGGAGCTTTCCGTTCGGGATCATTTCTCAAAATTGGCGCAGGCACGGCGCTCGAATCCTGCCTTGTATATGGGGAGCCGCCGCACGCTTGTCGCTAATGATACGGCGTATGCCTACCTTCGTGCTCATGGCTCGAATCGCGCGCTGGTGGCCTTTAACCGCAGCGATCGGGACGCGGTCATGGAATTGGATTTGGGTCCTGAAATACAAAGCGGGGAATTGCAGGACGTCCTTGGTAGTAACCGCCTTAAAGTTCGTGAAGGTAAGGTTCGCTTGAAACTAGAACCACAATCTTCGGCACTGCTCATATTACAAAATCCATGATGGTGAAAGGGCAGTTGATTCGTTTTTCGTGCTTGGTTGCTCTTACGCTCTGCCTCATCACACCCGCGCCCTTGCTTTTTGGGGAAGCGCAGGTGGAGAATTTTCCAGATTTAACCCTGGAGGATCTCGCGGCTCAGGTGGATACGCTTTACGAGACGCAGCCAGCTGCCGTGATACCCTTTATGGTTGAGATAAGGACGCGCCTGACCAACGCGATGAGTGAGGAATACCGCGGCATTTACCGCGAGAACCTTTACCGTCTGGGGCTCGCGCATATGCGCTGGTTTGAGCAGAACGGAAATAAGGAAACACTACTCAAGGGAGTGCCGTATTGGGAGGAATTCATTGCAGAATTCCTGAGTGACAAGCGGCACCCGCTGGCGGTACTGAATCGGGCGGATAGTTTATTTGCGGGTGAGCAATGGGAAGCGGCGATGGAGGGGTATCTCTACTCGACCCAAGTTTACCATGCCCAGATCAAGGAGGAGGATTTGCTAGGCTTGCTTCAGCGCATGGTGCATGCGGCACGTGAAAGTAACCGGATTGCGGAGGCGAATGAACCACTATGGAATTTCCTTGGCGGGAGCTATCCCTATGCCGTGCGTCTCTTTTGCCTGAACAGTCTTTTTGATCAATCCCTTGAGGAGGATAATATCACGGAACTCTTGAAACTGGTGACCGCGATCAATGCCGACCGCGATTTTCGATATGACATTGGGGTAAATCTACGCCTGTTACATACCGGTGATAAATTTGAAGATGAGGAGCGTTATCTTGAGGCGGGTTTTTTATTTTCCATGGTTTTGCCGGTGGAGCGATTGCTCAAGGTGGTGGAGGATCGCCTCATTGAACTCGAGGAGTGGGCATTCCGCAACCGGTCTTCGGGGGATGCGTCAAAAGCACAGTTTGCTGAACTGGAAGCCCTGCGTGAACAGCGCATGAAATTAATGGAGGCGCCAAAATATACCGCCAATTTGCGTTGGCGGCAGGCTCGGGTCCTGCAATTAATGGAGCGTAAGTATGAGGCCTATTTTGGCTTTCAGCGATTGGTCGATAACTACCCGCAGCATCGGCAAATTGAGCAATTCCGTTACGCTGCCTTCACTCAGGGTATTGCCTGTGATTATTTGAGTGAGGCGATGGGCCACGGAGAATACTACCTTGCTGAGCCGTCCTACCTGCTTTTTGAGAAACCGTTGGCGGTGCGACTCGCCGGTCTCTATGCTCGTTTTGAAGCAGTCGAAAAACTCTCGATACTGGCGGATGATTTCCTGCACCGTTTTCCATTTGAACCCGTCGCGGCTCAAATGAGCCATTACCTGGGTCAGGCGCTCCTCAAGAAGGGGATGGTCGATCGCATCATCGAAGATTTCTCGTTTTGGGTCGCGGAATATCCTGATGGTGCATTCATCGACAGCGCCAGTTACTGGATTGGGATGGCCTACCTTTTTAGCGGGGATTTTGAATCTGCCCTGAGTGCCTTCAACACCTTGCTGGCGAATTATCCGGGGAGTGTATATTTCAAAGAGGCGAGTTTCCGCCGGGGGGTTGCGCATTTTGGATTGGGTCAATACGCAGAGGCCCGCGAGGTCTTTGAGTCCTGGTTGTCTGATTCATCCGGGCACCCGCTTGTTCCGGAGGCGTATGTATTTATGGGGGATCTTGATGCGATGGATGCCCGGGTGGAGCGTGCACTCATGCATTATCGCCTGGTGGAAACCCATGGAGGTGCCTTGGCTATGATCAAGCACGCCTATTTTGAATCGGCGGCACTCTTGCTTGCGAATAAGCGTCATGCGGAACATGACGGGATTCTGGAGGAATTTCTTAACAAATACCCGGAGTCGGCATCCTGTGCCGAGGCCATTATGCGGATGGCTGAGGCTGCATTGGACCAGGGTAGGGTGCCCGAGGCCTTTGCGCGCTACCGCGACGGGATTGAGCGTTTTGGGAATGACTCGAAATCGGACGACGTGGATGTGGTTATTGATTCTTGGTGGGAGCAGGATTCGGCAATACGCGCGGGGGCGGCAGAAACGGCAACATTCATTGAGGCCTTGTTGGGTGATGAGTCTTTTCGTGCGCGCATGCTCTATGATCGCATTGCACAAATAAGTTATTTCCAGCAACACGAAGCCATTGATTCCGGTATTAAGGAATTGCTCACAATGCGCCATCCCCTGTACGGAGAGTTGGCAGCGCATACCGATGCCGCAGTTGCGACGACCGATGGACGCGCGTTGAGCCTTGAGGACTACCCTGCGCTGGGTGAGTTGCTTGCGCGTAACCAGGCACGGCTTGCGAAACTACCCCCTGAAAAACCTGCCTGGGTTTTTAGAGCGATGTATGCTGCTGCGGTGGCGGCGGGACAGGAAACCCTTGCTTTGCGTCTCCTTCGGGTGCTGAACCAGCGTGACGGTGAGGCAGTTGAAACAGGGCAATTCACGGCTGACTGGGTCGAGTCTGCAAGCCCTGCCTCCAAGGTCTGGATTGCTCGTTTGATCGCGGAGGAAGATGCGGAGCGTGCGATTACAATTCTCACGGAACTGGTTTCCGGAGTGCCGGATAGCGTTGCTGCTGCAGAGGGTCTTTTTCTATTGGGAGCATTGGAATCCCAACGCCACAATCACGAAGCTGCCCAAGCGTATCACAACCGTGTGCTGGAGGAACACTTTACTTCTGTTTATGCCCGGCGGTCGGCGATCCTGCGCGGTGATGCCTTGCGCCAGACCGAGCGGTTGCAAGAAGCGGTGGAGGCCTATGCAATGGTGCTTAACCAACGGGAATGGCGCGGCGAGGCTTGGGCCGAGGCAAGCTTTAAAATGGGCGAATGTTTTGCCCAATTGGAGGATCTCGCCAAAGCACAGGGTTTTTATGAGCGCACCTATCTTGCATTCTCCGCCTACCCCGAGTGGTCGGGCAAGGCCGTCCTGGCCAGTGCGGATTTGCTCGAAGCGATGGGGGATTCTGATTCCGCACAGCGAACCTATCAATATTTCCTCGACCTGCCCACTTCAAAGGCCTCTCCATACTATGATGCTATCCGCCGCAAACGGTTGACCCCATGAACCTCATGCCGCCACTGCTGATAAAAATGATTCCACGCCTCTGTGTGCTTGCGCTTGCCCCGTGTTGCGCAGGACCGCTCGGCGCGGCGGAGCTTCCCGTTGAACTTCGATACCCCATGCAGACGGACTCGGTCATACTGACAGGATTGGAAAGTCGTTCACTGGTTTTCCGGCCAAAGGGCACTGATTTTGGGGGACGGGCTTACCTTGATTTTGATACCCTCGAAAAAGAGAAGGTTATGCTCAATTTCCTGCTGAGTGATGCATTCTACGATGGCCTTAAAAAACTAAACAACGATCAACCGCTTCAGGCGTTGCCGCTTATTGAGCCGGAAGCACGCCCTTTCTTGAAATATATGGGCTTGAGTCATTTGCCCGGGAACTACGTTTCCACCGTGCGGGCCTATTTTGAGGCCCTGCGGGGCACGGGAAACTGGAAGCGTTTGGCCGCTTTGGTCACCGCGCTGCCCATGCGTGAGGTTCCGCCTGCAATTCTGGATGAAATTGGCCGAAGCGCGCTTTCGCTCCACCGTGTACAGGCCACAACAGAATTGGAATCAATTCACCGCTCCTTCCTTTCGATGGAGGGTGGTGGGCCTGCCCGGCTTGAGGTGCTATTGTCACTTGGGGATTCCTGGCGCGAGATCGGTGAATATCAAAAGGCCTTTGATATGTACCACAAAGTCAGTGGGGAGAAATCCGCGCATCAATTGGCCGCCTGGTTATGGGCTGCGTATTGTGGATTTTATCTCGTGGATTCGGAATCGCTCCAATCCATCCTGCAGGATTTGCCGAAAATCCAGATCAACGAACCTTACTTCTCCCTTCGGGAATTAATCGATGCCCGCTGGAAATTACGACAAGGGGAGTATCCGGCTGCCATGCGGGCCGCGGCGCGGGGCAAGACCCATGCCGCCGCCACGGACCCATGGTACCCTGAATTGCTGCATACCCTCGCCTTACTTTATGAAAAAATGGAAATGCCGGACGCTGCCACTCAGGCGCACCAGGAAGTCTCCATTATGTTTCCCGCCAGCCAATGGGGCTGCGAAAAGTCTCGAAATCATTCATCACCAAAATAATAAAGCTCCTCAATTATGACTGCACTGAACTATCAAGCCACCGGCACCTTGTGGACGCGCTTCGCGTTACTTCTTCTTGGAACTGCCGCCACTCTTAACGCACAGGAGAACGCATCTACGGTTCCCGAAACCAGCGAGACTTCCGTAACCCTATGGACGCTCTTTCAACAGGGAGGTTGGGCCATGTATCCCCTCCTCGCATTCTCCGTCGCTCTGGTTGGACTCGCGGTCTACTGCGCTCTCTTGATTAAAGAATCGCGCTTTACCCAACCGGAGGCGGTTGACGCCCTGAAACAGGCAATCGAGAGCGGCGATCCTGAAAAGGGTCTCAAGGCTTGTCGCGAGCAAGAAGGTTATATGACCGAAATTCTTGCGATTGCATTCAATACCATCGAAGAGGGGCATTGTTCCGTTGCCGCCGTAAACGAAGCGATGGAGGAACGCGCGGGTAAAATATTGGCGAAACCCCTGGTCTTTGTGCAATACCTGCAAGTGATCGCCTCCATCTCTCCCATGATGGGACTGCTCGGAACCGTCAGCGGAATGGTGAAAGCCTTCCGTAACATCGCTTCGCAAGGACTCGGTAAACCCGAGTTGCTCGCCAACAATATTTCCGAGGCGCTTGTCACGACCGCCAGCGGGCTCCTTATCGCCATTCCCGCCCTGATGGCGTATTTCTATTTTAAGAACAAATACCTCACTGCCTCCTCAGGAGTTTATGAAGCCCTGGGCACCATGACCCGTCTGATGGCCAAACAGGGTATGCTCCACAAGGAGAACAACTGAGCCTATATTTCCTGAAGCACCGGCCCTGTTGAATTTTTCCCACGCGTGAAACCAGCCAGACAGAACGATACCGCGAACGACCTTCCCGATCTCACTCCGATGATCGATATCGTCTTTTTGCTGATCGTCTTTTTTATGACTGTGGCGAAAATGCAGGTGCAGGAATTGGTCGAAATTGACGTTCCTATTGCCGCCAACGCCGTCATCCCAGAGGACCGTAGTTCACGGGTGGTTGTTACTATTCAAAACGACGGTTCCCTCTTTTTTGGATCCCAGCCTATCGCGGTTGAAGACATGACCGCTTACGTACAACAGGCACGCGAGGACAGCCCGAAAATCAAGGTCTACATTCGCGCGGATGCCCGTGTACCCTTCAAGGAGGTTCGCAAGCTCTTTGCCGCCGCCGCAGCCGGTGGGGTACCCAATGTTATTTTTGCCAGTTTCCAGAGCGATAAATAAGAACCATGAAAGCGCGCCGCATCCAAATCTCTGAAGACCGGGTCGATCTCACCCCTATGATCGACATCGTCTTCCTCCTGTTGGTTTATTTCATGGTTACCACTTCTATAATCAAAGAGGAGGCCGACCTCGGAGTGACCTTGCCCTCCAGCATGGCCGCGCCCCCCGATACTCCGCTTCCTGAGCAGCATTACATTGATATTCTTGTCGACGGAACAACCTTGCTCAACGGCATGCCCTCCGACAATCCCGGCAACCCCGACCTGCCCAATCTCAGGCGAACCCTACAAGGCCTCAAGCTTTCCTCCGACCGCGCCGGACTCAAAACCATTGTCATCATCCAACCCGACCCCGAAACCTACCAGCAAAGCGTGGTCAACGTCCTCAATGTTCTTAAAGCCGTCGGAATCCGTTCCATTTCTTTCGGTGAGGGCTGATTGCCATAATTCTAATATTCTAAATTTGTTCAACGGTTCAGCATGTCCTGCAGTGCGGGCGAAGTCCTTAATTTTATACCCTTCACCTTTACAGAAATAATGTCCCACCTACCAATTTCTTTCATTTATCGATCGGGTTTGTTTCGCGCCACCGTTCTGGCCTTGTGCGCTTTTACAACCGTCTATGCTCAGACCTATATCGCAGGAGAGGACGAAGCTTATTTCGACGCTTACAGCGATGGTTGGCAATCCGGTGAACAAAGCGGTCGCGGCTTCGGAGTTTGGCAACTCCTCGCGCCCGAGTACGCAAGCGAGGACGAGGAACAATACGCAGGCTTTTTCATTGCAGATGCTGCAAGCGAAACCGAACTCGCGGATTTTGGCAGCTACGGCAAGGCCTTTGGGATCTTTGCCAACGGGACTCAATTTGAAGAGACCGTCGCTTTTCGCGCCTTTGATCGCAGCCTCGCACCGGGTGACCATTTTTCCCTGCGCTTTAAGTTCGAAGGCTTTACCACCAAGTTTGAACGCGATGCCGAGGAAATCTCCAGCGTCGGGATTGCCCTGCGCAACGATGCCACCGCCAACTCACTCGATGCCATTGCCGAGGGGCGTCTTTTTGTCCTTGCGATTCTGGAAGGGCTCAGCACTTACCAGCTTTTTGATGGCGGCAATCGTTTCAATACCCGTGTCTTTATAGACCCCCGTGGAGCCGAACTGGGGATCACAATCCGCGAGGACAACCATTATGATTTGCAGATCATGACCCTCAGCGATCAGGTCGTACATCATTTCAAAAACCGTCCCCTACAGTTGCCACAGCAGAAGCAAAATGCCGATTCTGAAGTGAAACGCGAGGTTCGCGGCCTCGCCTTCTTTAATCTCAACGGCGGCGCCAACAACGCTTACTTTGGTGCACTGCAAGTGACCCGTACGGATTAGAGCATTTGTAATCATGAACGCCTCACCTCTATTCAACCGCGACAGTGGCATCCTGCTTCACCCCAGTTCTTTGCCAGGTGACTACGGGGTAGGCGACTTCGGACCTGGAGCGCTTGATTGGCTTAAAACCCTCGCGGCGGCACAACAAAGCCTGTGGCAAATCCTTCCCCTTAATCCCGCTGGTTACGGGGACTCGCCCTATCAGGGACTTTCTGCCTTTGCCGCCAATCCCATTTTTATCAGCCCCGAAGACCTGTGCCAGCGGGAACTCATCACCGCGCAGGAATTAGAGCGTTTGAAATTACCCATGGGGGACCGCATTGATTACGCCCGGGTTTACCAAAATAAAAAGCAAATGGCCGAGCTCGCCGCCAAGCGCTTTTTCCAGACCAATGCCGCCAGTCCCCTGCGAAAAAGCTATGCCCGTTTTTTCGAGAATGCCAAATCATGGTTGCCCGACTACGCCCTTTTTTACGCCCTCAAGGAAAAGCATGGAGGCATCGCATGGACAGAATGGCCTGCCGAATTCCGAGACCGCGACCGCGGTGCCCTCGATAGAGTCAGCCATGCATTACAAGAGGACATCCAACGCGTCTTCTTCGAGCAATTCATCCTCCATCAACAATGGTCGGAGGTGCGCCATTGCGCCAAGGAGCTGGGAATCCGCATCGTTGGCGATCTTCCTATCTTCGTAGCGCATGACAGCGTGGATGTTTGGTGCCGGCCGGAATTGTTCAAACTCAAGCCCGACGGGCGCCCGCGCGTCGTTGCCGGCGTACCGCCCGATTACTTTTCCGCCACCGGACAACTCTGGGGTAACCCCATCTACGACTGG
Source organism: Coraliomargaritaceae bacterium (assembly GCA_965659965.1). GTDB lineage: Bacteria > Verrucomicrobiota > Verrucomicrobiia > Opitutales > Coraliomargaritaceae > UBA7445. The sequence continues at coordinate 49,885 of CBFHXZ010000001.1, read as the reverse complement.
GACGCTCACCGCGCCGAGCATTTTCATTGGTGGCGCAGTCGCGTGCAGCAAACCCTTGATTGGCTAGACATCGTGCGAATCGACCATTTCCGCGGTTTTGACGCATGCTGGGAAGTGCCTGCTGGGGCTTCGACTGCTACGGACGGTGCATGGGTTCCCTCCTGTGGAGATGAAATACTCGCAGATATGGTAGCTGCTTTTGGCAAGCCGCTTCCCCTTATCGCCGAGGATTTGGGCGTGATTACCGATGCCGTCATTGCCCTCCGCGACCGCTACAAATTACCTGGAATCCGCATCCTGCAATTTGCCTTTGGTACCGACGAAATGAAATCGAGCTTCATTCCCGATGCCTACGATTCCTCTTGCGTAGCTTATACGGGCACGCACGACAACGATACCACGGTCGGTTGGTTCAATAGCGCCGCCGGAACCAACAGTACCCGCAATCAGGAAGCGATTGACCGTGAAAAAGCCGCTGCCTGCGCGTATTTTGGAACCGATGGCTCTCAAATCCACCTCGACTTTATTCGCAGCCTATGTGCTTCCCATGCTGCCGCCGCCCTTATCCCTCTGCAGGATCTACTCGGCCTTGGTTCCGAGGCCCGCATGAATATTCCCGGGCAAGCCTCTGGTAGTTGGGTTTGGCGCTTGTCCAGTACCGACGGCCTTGCCCCGGCTATGCAGCAGCTTGCAACCATCACCACCAATAGCGACCGCGGACTCGCCGCGCATCCTACCCTTGCTCATTTAAAATAACCTCAACTCCCATATAAAAATGAACAAACCCAATCTTTCCTTCTGGCAAATCTGGAACATGAGTTTCGGATTCTTCGGCATCCAATTTGGCTGGGGTTTACAGATGGCGAACATGAGTGCCATCTACCAATACCTCGGTGCTGAGGAAAGCGCCATTCCCTTCCTCTGGCTCGCCGCACCCCTCACCGGGCTCATCGTTCAACCCCTCGTCGGTTACTACAGTGACCGTACCTGGTGCTTCCTTGGGCGCCGCCGTCCCTATTTCCTAATCGGTGCCATCCTTGCCAGCCTAGCCCTGATCGCCATGCCCAATTCCAGTTCCCTCTGGATGGCTGCCGGCTTGCTTTGGATTCTCGACGCCTCCGTCAACATCAGTATGGAACCTTTCCGCGCCTTCGTCGGCGATAAACTCAACCGCGAACAACGCAAAAGCGGCTTTGCCATGCAGAGTGTTCTTATCGGTCTCGGAGCCGTTCTTTCCTCCGCGCTCCCATGGGTCCTCTCCAATTGGTTCAACGTCTCCAACGAAACCACCGGCGGAAACGCCATCCCCCAATCCGTTCACCTCGCCTTTTATATCGGTTCCTTTGTCTTCTTTATCGCCGTCCTCTATACCGTCCTCACTACCCGTGAATACCCGCCGGAAGACCTCGAAGCCTTCCGTGAGGAAAACAAAAAAACTGCCGGCGTTTCCAACGCCTTCCGCGAAATCTTTGCCGGTATCGCCTCCATGCCCCGCACCATGAAACAACTTGCGGTGGTCCAATTCTTCACCTGGTTCGGCCTCTTCTGTATGTGGATTTATTTCATCCCCGCCGTCGCCACCCACGTCTTTGGCGGCGCACAGGGCAGTCCCGAATATCAGGCCGGAGCCGAGTGGGGCGGGGTTTGTTTCTCCGCCTACAACGGCGTTGCCTTTGTCTTTGCTTTCCTCCTCCTTCTCCTTGTCCGCAAATACAGCGCCAAAGCCATTCACACTATTTGCCTCACCATCGGTGGACTCGGGCTCCTTTCTGTCAACTTTGTTGGCAGCCCCAACCTCCTGCTCCTCTCCATGCTCGCCGTCGGTATTGCCTGGGCCAGCATCCTTTCCATGCCCTATGCCATTCTCTCCAACGCCATACCCGGCAACCGCATGGGTTTCTATATGGGCGTCTTTAACTTCTTTATCGTCCTTCCTCAGATTGGCGCCTCCCTTGGCCTCGGTAAAATTATGTCCAGCCTCCTCGGCAACAACACCATGAACGCCGTCCTCCTCGGCGGCGCCTCCATGCTGCTCGCCGCCCTCTGCGTACGCCTCGTCGACGATACCGCCACCGAATAGACATGTTCCTGCCCCTCGCTTCCCGACGCTTTATTATTTAACTGATGATCGGCTCGGTATAGTTCAAACCCTTCGGCAAAGGAGAGGTGACAGAGTGGCCGATTGTGCATTCCTGGAAAGGATGTGTGGGGGAAACTCCACCGAGGGTTCGACGGAGCGAAGCGGAGATGGGGCATCCGCAGGATGATCGCGGAGCGATGGCGCAGCCACCAATCCCGACCGAATAGAGCCGAATCGTGGAATGCTTTATGATTGACCCCCGCAACCGCGAAGTATGTTTCTAAACCTTCGCCAAAGGAGAGATGACAGAGTGGCCGATTGTGCATCCCTGGAAAGGATGTGTGGGGGAAACTCCACCGAGGGTTCGAATCCCTCTCTCTCCGCCATTTGCGAAGCAAATGCTTGGTATTCAACAAGGGATGAGAACTTGTTCGACGGAGCGAAGCGGAGATGGCGAAGGAATCCCTCTCTCTCCGCCATTTTAAGACGAAGTCGCCGAAGGGGCGGCAAGAGAGAGGAGATGGAGAACCCGAGGAGAGGGTTTGTGGAGCGAAGCGGAGAAGGCACGTGATGATGATTATTTTAGCAAAGCCCTGATCGCATACCTGCAAGCTCAGGAATTATACCCTGCCAGTTATTTTGTTGAAGAAGGTATTAATGAGTGTGTTCAAGAATTCTTTGAGAGCAGATCGCTTGTGGAGCCCGCGGTTCCGACTGAGGAGTAAGGTTCTCCCGGCATTTCTTTCGGGGAACTTTCGGGGTGGATTTTTGACGTATATTTAGTAACTTTAGTATAAATATATACGATCCATCACTATGAAAAAATTATCCTCTGTTCTGTCGTTGCCGCTTTCGCTGCTTTTGGTTTTGAGTTTCACGGGTTGCGAGAGCACTGGTCCGAACACGGGTGAGAAGGCGGCCGCGGGTGCGGTGCTGGGTGGTATCGCGGGTGCGGTCATTGGGCATCAGTCGGGCAATGCCGGTGAGGGTGCGGCGGTTGGCGCGGCTACGGGTGCGGTTTTAGGCGGCATGGTGGGCAATTCTCAGGACAAGCGTGAGGCGGAAGCGCGGGCGGAACAGGCGCGCATCCGGGCGGAACGCCGGGCTCAGGAGGCGGAAATCCGTAAAGCGGAGACGGAGCGTGATATTGCGCGGGGTTTTAATGTGACGGATCAGGAAGTTTTGGAAGCGGAACAACGGGCAATCGCGGCGGAGAATGAGTTGCGTCGTAAGCAAAAGGAACGGGCAGAGGCGATTGAGCGTCAGCGCCGGATTGAGGAAGCGGAAGCCCGGGCGCGTGAAGCGCAGGCCGAAGCGGATGCCTTGAAGACGTACTAGCGGATTCGTGGCTGGCGGGTCGCTGGTCTGGAAGTGGCGATTGAAGGCGGGCTTTGCTTTCGAGCTTTAGGCTTGTCTTTATGCGGGGTATGGGCAGATTCGCGCGAAATCAATTTAAACACTTATGGAAGAAACACTTATTATTCTTAAGCCCGACTGCATGGAAAAAGGTTTGGTGGGCGAAGTGATTGGTCGCTTCGAGAAAGCGGGTTTTGAAATCGTTGCTTCAAAGGTGATTCAACTGGATGGGGCCATCCTGCGTGAGCATTACGCGCATGTGGCGGATTTGCCGTTTTTTCCGGACATTGAAGCTTTTATGAGCAGTCGTCCGGTGATGCCGATGCTCCTCCGAGGTGAAAATGTCATCGCGGCGGTTCGGGAATTATTGGGTCCGACGAATTCAAACGAGGCTCCGGCGGGCACGATTCGCGGGGATCTGGGAACGGATATGATGCGGAATGTGGTGCATGCTTCGGATGGTCTGGAGAGCGCGGCGCTTGAAAAAAAGCGTTTTTTCCCTGAACTTTAGGATGTGAAGATAAAAACCGGGCTTGGGATTGACAGTCATCGTTTCGCAGAGGGCGAAACGGAGCGGGTTTTAATGTTGGGTGGTTTGGCTTTTGACGATGCGCCCGCGCTGGCGGGGAATAGTGATGCGGATGTGATCCTGCACGCTTTGACAGATGCGGTGAGCGGGGTGACGGGAGTTACGGTCATCGGTACGGTAGCGGATGCGCTGTGCAAGCAGGGGGTGACGGACAGCGTGGAATATTTGAAACTGGTATTGGAAAGTCTGGGCACGTGGCGACTGACGCATGTCTCGATTGCGCTGGAATGTTTGCGCCCGAAAATCGATGCGAAGGTGCCGGCACTGCGTGAAAACATCGCGGGTTTGCTGGGTCTTGCGGTGGCGGATGTGTGCATCACCGCGACCACGGGCGAGGGCTTGACCGGTATGGGACGCGGGGAGGGCATTCACGCTACTGTGATCGTGACGGCAGTCTCGAACTAATTTCTGGAGTGCTGGGCACAAAAACGGGCCGCGCCCCATGGCACGACCCGTTAACTGAACCTAGGTTTCCCTATCGGTGAAGATTCCGACAGGAAAATTTCTCTAATTACGCATTAAACACTATATTTTGGTAAAATAAAGATTTTTATTAAAGAATAGCTAATTATTTATGGGTATATTAAGGTCTATTTTAAAAATAAAAGCTATGGTTTTCTATTTAGGGCAGGTTTTAGAGGACAAGCATGGCGTCACCGTAGCTGTAAAAGCGGTATTGTTCGCCTATGGCTTCTTGATAGAGCTGGTGGAGCCAATCGATACCGTCGCTTGAACCGGGGGTAAGGAATGCGGAGACGAGGCAGAGGAGAGTAGATTTGGGGAGGTGAAAATTAGTGATTAGGTGGTCGACGCCACGGAAGGTGGCGGGCGGGTAGATGAAAATATCGGCTTCCGCTTGAAAGGAACCGTCCTGGAGGCGTGGGGTGTTGGGATTTTCTTGCAGGCGTTGGAGGGCGTCCTCCATGGAGCGGACACTGGTGGTGCCGACAGCGACGCGCGGGCCTGCGGCAGGGTTTTCAAGTGCGGTTAGGCTTTCCGGCGGGATGGTATACCACTCGTGATGGATAGGGTGTTCGCGGATATTGTCGACTTGGATGGGGTGGAAGGTACCGATGCCGACTTGCAGGGTGAGGTCGTGGAAGGTGGTGCCGCTTTGCTCGAGTTGTTGGATGAGTTCGGGGGTAAAGTGTAGCCCGGCAGTGGGGGCGGCGACGGCTTGTTGTTTGGAATAGTCCGCGTAAACGGTTTGGTAGCGGTCGTTGTCGCTGGCTTGGCGGGGGTCGTTGGGACTGCGTTCGATATAGGGCGGAAGGGGCATGCTGCCGATGCGCTCGGCGAGTTCGGTAACGGCTTCCCCGTTGGCGGTTTGAAAGCGGACGCGGTAGTTGCCGTTTTGTCCGGCTTCAAGGACTTGGGCGGAGAATTGCCAGGCGTGTTCAAAGTGACCGGCGGCGAAGGTTTTTTTGCCGGGCTTGAGGAGGCACCACCAAGTTTGGGGATCTTCGGCGGGGTGAAGGAGAAGGCATTCGACTTTTCCTCCGGTGGGGCGTTGACCGTAGAGACGTGCTTTCAGGACGGCGGCGTTGTTGCGGAAGCAGCGGGCGTTTTCGGGGAGGTGATCGCCGATGTGGTCAAAGGTGGTATGGGTCACGCGACGGGTGGCGCGGTCGATAACCATGAGGCGGGCGGCATCGCGGCGGGGTGCGGGTTCCTGGGCGATGCGGTCGTTGGGAAGGTGATAGTCGAAGCGGGTGGCGTCCATGATCTAAAATAAACTGGTTCTCTTGCGTTGGGTTGTCATGTTCAAAGACGTTCAAGATGAAAGTAGAGGATGTCGATTCCGGAAAAAGAAATTGATTGGGAAGCGTTGGCGCAGTCACTGGCTGCGGGAGCGGGTGTGGACTCATGGGCGGCTGAGGTGCGGGCATGGTTGGTGGAATCGGGAATCAAGCGGGTCATGGTGGCGTGCTCTGGGGGTGCGGATTCGGTATTTTTGTTGTGTCAATTATGGGCTTTGCGTGCGGAACTGGGTTTGGAAGTGGTGGTGGGGCATTATAACCACGCTTGGCGCGGGGCGGCCTCCGATGCCGACGCGGAATTTGTGGGGGCGATGGCGCGTGGCTTGGGCTGTGAATTTTTGACGGCGGTGCGCCCGAGTGAGGCGGATGGTTTTACGGAGACCAAGGCGCGGGCCTTGCGCTTGGAATTTTTACGCCGCGCGGCAGCGGAGAGCGGATGTGGTGCGATTTGTTTCGGGCATCAACGGGATGATATTTTGGAGACGCAGTTGCAACGTTTGGCACGTGGCGCGGGGATAGATGGTTTGGCGGCACCCCGCCCGGTGCATGTTTTTGAGGGGGATGAACCCGTTCATTTGCGTCCCTTGCTGGACATGAGTGCGGCGGTGCTACGCGGGCATTTGGAGGGCGCGGGGATTCCCTGGCGCGAGGACGCCTCGAATGCGGATTTGGGGATCGCGCGGAATGCCTTGAGGGGAAAGTTCATTCCCGAATTGGAGGGGATGCTTGGACGGGACGCATCGGCGGGGGCAGCGCGGACGCGTCGTTTACTGCAGGCGGATGCGGTAGCCTTGGAGTCCTTGGCGCGGACAGCTCTGCCTGAGGCCTACGAGGGGGTGGCATCTTTGACGCGCGAGTGCTTGCGTTCCATGCCTGAGGCATTGGGTCGGCGGGCCTTGACGGCTTGGCTGCAGGGGTGCGGGGTCTTGGCTTCGCTGAGCGCATCGGGTTTAGACAGTTTGTTGGAGGCCCTGCGTGGAAGGGAAATGAAGGGACGCCAAAGTGCTGGGACGCAGTTTGTGGTGTTTGATGCCGAGCGTATTTGGTGTGAGAGGGCTGGTGCTCCGGTAGCGGTTCTTGAGGATGGTGAACTTCGGGCGGGTGAGTTGCTACGGCTGAGCACGGGGGCGGTTTTGGAAAGCGAATGGGTGCCGGTGGACGGGGCGCTTTTGGCGCGGCTTGCCGATGGCGAAGTGAATCCGGCGGAGGAATGTTTTGCGGTTTTGCCAGAGGGAGTCGAAATTTTGGAGGTGCGCGCGCCGGCGTCGGGGGATCGTTATGCAGCGCTGGGAGCGCCGGGAAGCCGCAAGTTAAAAGATTGTTTACTGGATCGCGGTTTGGGTGAAAGGGAACGGAAGTTGCTCCCCGTGGTCTCTTGTATGGGAACTCGGATTATTTGGGTTCCCGGATTACCGGTCTCGGAGGCTTGCCGCTTAGGACCAGATGCGAAACGGGCTCTTAGGTTGACTTACGGAGCGGTTGAAGCAACTTAAACCAATCTAAGAATGTCAGAAAAAACACCAAAACAGCAGAAGAATTCACCGCCCGAGCGCTTTCAACCGAAAGTCCTGTTGCTTTGGGCAGTCATCATCACGGCGATTGTGGCCTTGTGGTTTTCGACTCCCGGCGTAAGCGGCAACCAGCGGGTGCTGGGGGTAAGCGAATTAATGGAGGCGGTGGAAGCTGGTCGCATTGCCAAGGATTCAGGCATGATGAAGCCGGATCCCTCGCTGGGATTGGACGGTTACATCATTACCGGTGAAATGAGCAGTTTGGTTGAAGCGGGGGAGGATTCTCCGAAGATTCCGTATCGGGTGGAAGGCCGCTTGACGGAAGAAGACTTTTTGCAGTTGCGAGTCTTTTTGAAGGAGGAGCGTAGCAGCACGGCGATGCAGGATTTGCTTTTTAGTTTTCTGCCATTTCTGCTTATCATCGGGTTGTTGTATTTTCTTTTTGTGCGCCAGTTGCGCAGTGCCGGCCGCGGTGCGATGAGTTTTGGTAAAAGCAAGGCCAAGATGCTCACGCGTGAAAAGGATGCGGTGACTTTTAAGAATGTCGCGGGTTGCGATGAAGCGAAGGAAGAAGTCGCGGAAGTGGTTGATTTCCTGAAAGACCCGAAGAAGTTTCAGGCCATCGGCGGGCAGATTCCCAAAGGAGTGCTCATGGTGGGGCCTCCCGGAACAGGTAAGACGCTCCTTGCGAAGGCCGTGGCGGGCGAGGCCGATGTACCGTTCTTTTCGATCAGTGGTTCGGATTTCGTCGAGATGTTTGTGGGTGTGGGCGCGGCGCGGGTGCGCGACATGTTCGAGCAGGGACGCAAGAATGCGCCGTGCATTGTTTTTATTGATGAGATTGACGCGGTGGGTCGTCAGCGCGGGGCAGGTCTCGGCGGTGGCAATGACGAGCGCGAGCAAACCCTGAATTCCCTGCTGGTGGAAATGGACGGCTTTGACGGTCACGAAGGAGTGATCATCATCGCGGCGACCAATCGCCCTGACGTGTTGGACAATGCGCTCCTGCGCCCCGGTCGTTTTGACCGCCAAGTGACGATTGATTTGCCTGACTTGACGGGTCGTCATGAAATTTTGCAAGTACACGCCAAGAAGATCGCGTTGTCTGAGGAAGTGAATTTGGAATACGTGGCGCGGAATACCCCCGGTTTTTCGGGCGCGGATTTGGCAAATCTTTTGAACGAGGGTGCCTTGATTGCAGCGCGTTACAACAAGAAGGTCGTTGAGATGCAGGACCTCGACGAGGCCCGCGACAAAATTTCCTTTGGGCGTGAACGCCGGAAGTTAATGGATGAGGAGGACCGCAAGATCACGGCTTACCACGAGGCGGGTCACGCCTTGGTGCAGGCGGTGGTGGACGACGGCAATATGCCTGTCCACAAGGTGACCATTATCCCTCGCGGACAGAGCCTCGGTTCGACGATGTTCATGCCGAAGAAGGACATTTTGAATCACTCCAAGCGTCGTTTATTGAATCAGATTTGCTGTGCGATGGGCGGACGTTGCGCGGAGGAAATCGTGATGGGCGACATCACCTCGGGCGCTTCGGGTGATATCCGAATGGCGACCAAGACTGCGCGCCACATGGTATGTGACTGGGGAATGACGGATCTCGGTCCGGTCGCCTACGGTGAAAACAAGGACCACATCTTCCTTGGGCAGGAAATCGAGCGCTCACAGAATTACAGCGAGGCGACAGCCCAGCGGATCGACAAAATGATTCACGATATCGTGGAGGAGCAATACCAACGCTCGCTCGAGATTTTAAAGCAACACCGCAGTGCGCTGGATGTGTGCGCGGAAGCATTGTTGGAGCATGAAACCATTGACGGCAAGCACGTGCAGGAAATTCTCGAGCACGGGGAAATGCGTTCGCCCGTGGTGAAACGCGAGATTGAGGTGCCGAAACCCGAAGCGGAGGCAGCGGACGACGCGGCAAAAAAACCGGAAGCCGATAAAGCCGATGACGGTGACCTCGCAGGCGAGAGTGCTCCGGCAGGTGCTCCGGCTTAAGCAGCGTAGTGAGTATTTAAAGACCGAACACGACTATGGAGATTGAAACCTTTCCAAACCCCAGTCCCGCGCGCGACTACACCATTCAGCACATTCAGGAGGAGTTTACTTCGACCTGCCCTATGACGGGACATCCCGATTACGCCACGGTGGTGTTCAGTTATGCGCCGGGGGAGATATGCCTGGAGTTGAAATCGATGAAGCTGTACCTCCACAGTTTCCGCAACAAGGGGATTTTCTTTGAGGCGGCGAGCAACAAGATTTTCGATGATTTGTATGCAGCGGCGAAACCGCGTTGGGCGCGTTTGGAGACGATTTGGCGCGGGCGCGGTGGCATCCGCTCGAATGTGGTGGTGGAGGCGCAGGCCGAGGATTACGAAGGCCCGAAGACCGAGCCGTTCAGGGCTTGAGTGGCTTTAGCCCCTTGGAGGCGCTGGGGATTCGATATTTCTGAAGGACGCGTTCGGTAGCGGATTGTAGGGTTCCGGCATCGAGTACGAGATGTTTTAGGGTGTCGTCGTGCATGAATTCGATGCGGTGAAATCCGTTGGGCGGATTGGCAAGCGCGCGGGCGACGTCTTCGAGCGTGTGAATAGTTTTGCCATTGATGCGGTCGAGCATGAGAGGGCCGATGTTTTCATAGCCGAGGTTGTAGTCGTCAGGTAGAACGGTGGAAAGGATGACCAGTGAGGGTCGCCCGATTTCGGGCTGCATTTCTCTGTAGTATTCCATGGCGCCGGAATTGGACTTGCTTAGGGCGCGCATAAGGGGACCGTCGAGGGGTTGAAAGAGCAGGCCGCCTGCAATGAGGTAATGCGGTTCGACGTCATACTGGCGATTTGGAATGAGGCCCTGGTTAAAATCGGCGCGGGGTAGGGGGTAGTCGATCTGCACTACTTGCTGGTTGCGCCAGATTTTCATGGGGATGTTTTCACCGGCGGCGTGCTTGCGGGTTGAGAGCCCTTCAAGGGAAAGTCGTCCGTATTCCGGGTCGATGTATTTGCCTTCCTTATCGATGGGGAAGCCGTCGATTTCAAGAATAACGTCGCCGTCACGGAGGGGGCTGGAACTGTCCTCAAAGATTCCCGCGTGGGTAACGACAATCCCCTCAGTGGTATCGGGGTCGAGTCCCTTGGACTTAAGGAGGGCGGGGTTGCTGGCGCGCATCCAATAAAAATCAAAGAAACCGTGTCCCGGGCCATCGGCGCAGGGGCCGCGCTCGAGGGCTTCCGCGATAAAAGTTGCGGGCAGAATGGTGAGTTGTTTGTTTTCCGAACCGGAAGTGGTGAGTCCGACGAGGCGGTCGCCATCCATGACGACTTCCGCCCAACCGGCGGCATTGATTTCGCTGGAGGCGAGGAGGACGAGGTGGCTGAGGTCGCTGAGTTTGGCGGAGCCCACATGGAGGCGGACAATCTCGGCAGCGCGTTCTTCGATACGACCGGAGCGCCAGCGATAGATTTGGAGGAGTCCGTTCTGAGGGGTGGCATCGGCGAGTTGAACGGGTTTCATATGAAGCCAAAACTCGGGATCCTCGACATCGAGGAGGGCGAGGTTCGCCTGAAAATCAATGGAGCGGAGTTGGGCTTGGTAACGTTTACTTTCGCCGCCCTTGCGAATGCGGTAGGTGGCGCCGGAGCGGAGTCCGTCAGCGGTGGTCAAGATTTGCTTGGGGCCGATGACGAGGCCGTTTTTGTTACCGGTTTGATTATTGGTAAGCCAGGGCTGCCGGTAGCTGTGTATTTTTTTGGTGAGCTCGATTTCAACGAGCGAGTCTTGCGCTTGGAATGCTTTATCGGCGCGCCAGGAAAAGGCGTGGAGTTGGGAGCCTGCGCAGGCCATTAGGAGGAGGTAGGGGATAAATTTATTCATGGTCGTTAATCCCGCTGGTAGCGGGGATTTGGTATGCTTCCATGAGTTCCTGATCGATGGCGGTGGCATTTTCGACCTCGAGTGCCTCAATCCTATGGTTGGAGAATTTAAAGCGGTGGAAGCCGTCGATGGGGGTTTCAAGCGCGGCTTGAAGGTCGTGCATGGAATGGATGGCTTGTCCGTTCAGATGGGTGAGGATGGAACGCAAAGGCACGCGGAAGTCGATATTGCCCGGGTGGTTGATTTGACTGGCGAGAAGGATGGGCTTGGCGCGCGAGGCGTCCTCGTTTTGGAAATTACGGTAGAAGAGTTCATAGAGGATCTCGGCGTTGGTGTTGCGTTTGTCGCGCCCGAGGCTACGCAGGAAGTCCAGGCTGAGTTCGGTAAAGACGAGTCCGCCAATCATGCGATAGGGCGGGGGCGTATCGTATTGTCTGCCGCTGATGCGATCCTCGGTGTTCACAAAGACGGGCAGGTCAATTGCCAGCTCGGCACCGTCACGCCGGATTTTGATGGGGACGCTTGCTCCGTTTTGGGCGGTATCAAAGAGGATACTCGCCTGCATACGGTTTCCTTTGTAGAGGATCATGCCATCGCTGCCGACAGAATAACCGTCGATTTCAAGGAGGACGTCGTTTTCTTTGATCCGTTTACGGGTTTCGGGGAAGGGTTCAAAGATGCGGTCGATGCGCGCACCCTCGCCATTGGGCAGTTTAAGGTATTTGCGGAAAGCGGGGTTGTGTAGGGGGACGACGTTGATGCCGGCATCGGGGAAGCCGTGGTAGTGCCCGTCCTCGATATCCTTGAGGAAATGGCGGATAATTTCGGGCGGGATAATGAAGCCGGCGTTTTCGAGATCGGGGTTACCCTGAAAAGAGACGCCAACCACGCGACCGTCCTGAACGGCAGGGCCGCCGCTGTTACCCGGATTGAGGGCGGCGTCGGTTTGCAGTGTAAGGAGGGAACGATTGTAGATGTGTGAGTAGCGTTGGACTTCGATACGCGAGACAACGCCGCTGGTGTAGGAGATTTGTTGGCCCCCGGCGGGGTAACCGTAGGTGGTGACGGAGGAGCGGACGGTGGGGAGTTCGCCAATTTCAAGGGGGTTGAGGCCTTCGAAGAAGGCGGTATCTTCTACGAGGAGGACGGCGAGGTCGCAGTCATGCCCGATGTATTCAATGGTGGCGCGGTAGGGTTGAGGATCCTGATAACGGAAGACGAGGATTTGTCGTGACCAACTGACAACGTGGGCGTTGGTCATGATACGGTTACCTTCGATGACAAATCCGCTGCCTGCGCCCGGGCGCACTTGCGAGAATTTCCAGGGTTCCTGCCAGTCGGGCGACTGACTGAAGTTCACGATTTTAACGACTGCGCGTTCGGCTTCGTTGGCCTGTAGGATTCCCGCTACGAGAAGGCACAGAAGGGGAAATATTTTTATTAAGTGAGGCACGACGCCATGGAAAGGGATTTGTATCGGGCGATCAAGTCCGTAGCTGCAAAACGGCCTGTAATTCTACGGTGGAATTAAGGGGGAGCCCCGTGACCGCGAGGGCGGCGCGGGTGTGGCGACCGGCATCACCGAGGATTTCGACAAGGACGTCGGAGGCACCATTAATGACGGCGGGGCTGTCTGGGAAACCGGGTACAGCGTTGACGAAGCCGTTGAGTTGAAGGATGGCTTCCACGTAGTCGAGGGAACCGAGGTGTGCGTTGGCAACGGAGAGGAGGTTGAGAGCGCAGACGCGGGCGGCGGCTTGACCGTAAGCAATATCGCGCTCGTCGCCGACTTTTCCGTTATGGGTCATGGCGCCGTCGACGAGGCAAATGGCGCCGGAAAGGAATAGCTGGTTGCCGCTTTGGCGGGCGGGCAGGTAATTGCCGGCAGGCGCGGGCGCTTTGGGGAGGGTGATGCCGAGTTCGGCGAGTCGTGCTTCAATTTTCATAGATGTATCCTTTTTGGCGCAACCGGGGGAAAGTCCGGCAGCGGCAAGACTTGTGGAGAGGAGGAATTTTCTGCGGGAATACTTTTCACGCGTGACCAATGTGCCTCAGTCAGCTGCGGCGGGGTTGGGTTCCGCTGGATAGGGTTGTTCACCTTCACTTTTTGCGATCACGACTGCGCCGACGGTATCACTGAAGACGTTGACCGCGGTGCGGCACATGTCGAGGAGGCGGTCGGTGATCCAGACGACTCCGATGGCTTCGACGGGCAAGCCGACTGCGGGCAGGATAACGGCGATGGCGACGAGACTGGCGGCGGGGATGCCGGCGACGCCGATACTGGTGGTGAGGGCGAGAACGACCACGAGTAGTTGTTGTCCCAGATCGAGGGCGACTTGTCCGGTGGCGGCGTAGAGTTGGGCGATAAAGAGGACGACCACGCATTCGTAAAGAGCGGTGCCGTCCATATTGACGGTCGCGCCGAGGGGAAGGGTGAAGGCGCAGGTTTTGTTCGAGACCTTCGCGCGTTCTTCCACGGTTTCAATGGTAAGGGGCAAGGTAGCGGAGGAACTGGCGGTGGAGAAGGCCGTCAAGAGGACGGGTGCCATCTGGCGGAAGTGGGTGATGGGGTTGATTCCGCCGAGGAGGCGCAGGGCGAGTCCGAGGTTGATGACGAGGTGAACGGCTAGGGCGAGGAGGACGGTGAAGAAAAAGAGGGCGATAGCGCCGAGCAAATTCTTAAAGGGTGCGTGCAGGAGCACGGGGGTGACGAGTCCAAAGACGCCGATGGGAACAAAGCGGATAATGAAATTGGTGAGGTGAAGCATGACCGCCTGTGCGCTGTCCCAGAATTGGGTTTGGGCCTTGCGGAGGTCGGGGGGCAGGACGCCGATGAAGGCACCGAATAAAATAGAGAAGGTAATCACGCCAAGGAGTTGCCCGTTATCGGTGGCGGCCTCGAGGATGTTGGAGGGAAACATGCGCAGGAAAATATCGAGCAGGTCTCCTGAATCCCGGCCCTCGACTTTTTGGAGAAGACCTTCGCTTTCAGCGGTCGCGCCCGCCTGCCCGAGGAGGGCGGTGGCAGTCTCGCTGTCCACGCGACCGGGACCGATGACATTGACGAGGATGAGCCCAACGAGGATGGCGGCGGCCCCGCTGAGGCTATAATACAGGAAAGTCTTAAGGCTCATACGACCGACGCCCTTGTTGGCGCCGAGGTGCATCACGCCGGAGATGATGGACGCCACAATGAGCGGCACGATCAACATCTTGAGGGCGTTCATAAAGAGGCTGCCAAGGAAATTGCAGATTTGCTCGATGGTGCCAGCGGAGGCGGGGTCCAGTTGGGGCAGGATGCCGCGCCCAAAGAGGAGGGCGAGGAGGAGGGCAGAAAGGATTTGCCAATGAAGGGCCCAGCGGAGGGGATTGGTTTTCATAAGACGGCGTGGTTACGGGTTTTGGATTTTGAGACGGGTCCACTCCTCGCCGGGAATGTCCTCGGGGCGGGCGGTGGCGGGGTAGCCTTTTGTAATGAGTGATTCAAACCAATGAAGGACGGCAGGCGAGTCCTCTTTACGGCAAAGGCTGCCGAGTTGTTTGCGGCGTTGGGTGAAGATGCGACGGATGCACTCGCGGGTGGCGCGGTCAAAGCCAACCGCCTCGGGTTTTCGGTCGAGGCGCAGGAGGAGGGAATCCACTTTTGGGGCGGGGTGAAAACAGGCGCCGGAAACAAGATGCCGACCCGCCACGGTGAACGCGGATTGTAGAAAAATGGAGATCGCTCCAAAGTTTTTTGTGCCGTGGGTGGCGGTGTAGCGGTCGCCGGCTTCTTTTTGAAGCATGAGCACCATGCGCTCCGGCAGGGGACCGGCAAGGAGGGCGTCCATCCACGGCGTGGAGACCGCGTAGGGCAGGTTGGCGACCACCTGGTAGCCCGCTTCGGCATTGGCGTCGGGAAGACCCGCGCGGGGGAATTCGAGGCAATCGCCTTCGGTCAGGTGCAGCTTGGGTTGGTCTGCTGTCAGTTCGCGGCGCAGGTAGTCCGCGAGCGTGGGGTCGCGCTCGACCGCCCAGACGGGGTGGCCGTTTTCGAGTAGCGCCTGGGTGAGTGTGCCGAGGCCGGGACCGATTTCCACAACGGCTTGTTCGGGTTCCAACTCGGCGAGTTCGATTGATTTGCGGACGATGTTGCCATCAATCAGGAAATTTTGCCCCAGTTTTTTATTGGGATGGTGCGCGAGGGTTTCGAGCAGTTGTCGGGTTTGGCTGGGATTGAGCGGCACGCGGGATTCGAAGGGATTAGGCTTCGTGAAAGGCTTGCATGAGGGCGTCGCAATCGTCGGCGTTCATGAGGGCTTCGCCCACAAGGATGGCATCGGCTCCGCAATCACGCGCGCGTTCGGCGTCTTCAGGTGTAAAGATGCCGCTTTCACTGACGCGGACAATGCTCTCGGGGATTTGCGGTATCAGGGATTCGGAAACGGCAAGGTCGGTTTTGAAGCGTTTGAGGTCGCGGTTATTGACGCCGATGATGGACGGCTCGAAACGGAGGGCGCGTTCGAGTTCGGAGGCTTCGTGGATTTCGTAAAGCGCGTCGAGTCCGGCGATTCGGGCGGCGTGGTCAAGGGCGCGGATTTCGTCGTCCTCTAGGGCGCGCACGATGATGAGGATGCAACGCGCTCCTGCTTCGGCGGCCTCAACCACCTGAACGGGATGTACCATGAAGTCTTTGCGAAGGCAGGGGGTCTTGCGGTTGTGCACTTCGAGGAATTCGATGACATCCCAGAGATCCTGCATGCTGCCGCCAAAGTAGTCGTGGTCGGTCAGGATGGAAAGGCAGTCTGCCCCGGCATTAACGTATTCGCGGGCCTGATCGACGGCATTGAGTTTGGGGTCGGCGATCTCGCCTGCGGAGGGGGACTTGCGCTTGATCTCCGCGATGACGGAGAGTCGGTCGGGTTGCGCAAGGGCGTTGCGAAAGGAAGCCCCGGCATGGGCGTTTTGGGCGAGTCGTTCCAGTTCGGAGTCGCGAACGGGCCGGATGGAAGCTTTGAGAGCCTCCCGTTTGGCAGCCATGATTTCGGCGAGTTTATCCATTGCTTTCGGCGCGTCGGGTTTCGACCCAGTCGATAATTTTTTCGGGATTATCTTCGTAGGCCCAGGCGACGCGGAGGAATTCGGCGGGGTGGATATTATGGGCTTTAAAGAAGGCGCGGTCGCCGCCGCAATTATACATGGTGACAGGGGGCAACTCGCCGCGAATTTTAGCAATCGCCTTGGGAATGATGCGGGGCAGCCACTCGATACCGCGAACTGCGTCGGTCTTGGCGGGGAGGGTGGCAGGATCGAGTTCCGCGTTGGAAGGCTGGCCTTTTTGAGCGGTGACGAAGTAGTCACGACGGGCCTCGGACATCATGAGGAAGGTTTCAAAATCGGGCTCACCGTATTTGATCCAATCCTCAGCGGCATCGTAGAGATCCATGATCTTGAGGCCAAAGGCAGCGAGTTTGGCGCGTCCTTCGGCGTCAAAATAAGTCTCCGGTTCGCGGTTTCCGCTTTCGTACTTGGCGACCGTCTCAGTCCATATGCCCTTAAGCGTTTGTTGGTATTGGTAGTGATTCATGGAAGCTCACATTTTATACTTCAGAGCCGCCGCGATAAAATTAGCAAAGAGCGGGTGCGCGGCGTTGGGCTTCGATTTGAATTCGGGGTGGAATTGCACCGCCACGAACCAGGGGTGCTCGGGGATCTCGACGATTTCAACGAGGTCGCGCTCGGGGTTGACGCCCGCGATGCGGAGGCCTGCCGTTTTGAGTTGTTCGCGGTAGCGGTTGTTGAATTCGTAACGGTGACGGTGGCGCTCCTGAATCTCCTGCTGTTCGTAGGCGTGATAACTGAAGCTGTCCTCTGAAAGTTTGCAGGGGCAGGCACCAAGGCGCATGTTGTTGCCCTTGGTGGTGAGCTCTTTCTGGTCTTCCATGATGTCGATCACGGGGTGGGGAGTCTCAGGGTCGAACTCGGTACTGTTGGCTTTTTCAAGGCCGCCCACATGGCGGGCATATTCGATCACCGCGATCTGCATGCCGAGGCACAACCCGAAGTAGGGAATGTTATTTTCGCGGGCGTATTTCGCGGCGGCGATTTTACCCTCGGTGCCGCGGTCACCAAATCCACCGGGGATGAGAATACCGTTCAATCCCTCCAAATGTTTGGCGGGGTCGACTTCGATTTCCTCCGCATCGAGGCGCACGATGCGAACCGCGGCATCGTTGGCGATCCCGGCATGGATGATGGATTCGTAAACCGATTTATAGGCGTCCTGCAGGTCGATGTATTTCCCGACCACGCCGATTTCGACTTCGTGCTTCGGTTCCTTCAGGCGGCGCACAACGTCTTTCCAGACCTGCATGGAATTGTCCGGGGCATCCAGCTGCAGGTGCTCGATGATGAGGTCGTCAACGTCCTCCGCCTTGAGCGCGAGGGGCAATTCGTAAATGGAGGTCTCGACATCCTGCTCCTCGATCACCGCCTTAAGCGGGACATTACAAAAGAGGGACAACTTCTCGCGCATCTCAATCGTCATCGGTTGCTCGGTGCGGCAGACGAGGATGTCGGGCTGGATACCGATTTCGCGAAGCTTGGCGACGGATTGCTGGCTGGGCTTGGTCTTCAGTTCTCCAGCGGCCTTCAGGTAGGGCAGGAGGGTGCAATGCAGGAAAAGGACATTTTGGCGACCGGCCTCGAGGGCAAATTGCCGCATCGCCTCAAGGAAGGGCAGGCCCTCGATGTCGCCGATGGTGCCACCCAGTTCGGTGATGAGAATATCCACTTCATCCTGCCCCTCGGCATAGATGCGTTCCTTGATCTCGTTGGTAACGTGCGGAATGACCTGCACCGTCGCGCCGAGATAATCCCCCCGCCGTTCTTTTTTCAGGACGCTCTCGTAAACCTGTCCCGAAGTGAGGTTGTTGAAGCGGGTCAGTTTACCGGAGGTAAAGCGTTCATAGTGCCCGAGGTCGAGGTCGGTCTCCGCTCCGTCATCGAGCACGTAGACTTCCCCGTGCTGGAATGGGCTCATCGTACCGGGATCGACATTCAGGTAGGGGTCAAACTTTTGGAGCCTTGCGCGTAGGCCGCGCTGTTCGAGGAGCGCGCCCAGGGCGGCGGCGGTGAGACCTTTACCAAGCGAGGAGACCACGCCACCTGTCACGAAGATATGTTTCATTATTTTTTTAATACGTGCAGTTTCGGCTGCCACCGGATGAATTAAGGCCTAAAATTATGTGCAACAATCAACACCTCGGGCTTTGTGCTTGGCAACCCTTTTTCCCGCGCAAGACCCCACAAATACAAAAAAATCCGCACGGTGGGCCTTTCCGCTTCCACAATCACCTCTAATCGAGACTTAAGCGGAACTTATTACCATAATTCTATAACCTAATATGTGGGGTTTCCGCGCCTTCTTGTTTGAAAACTGCCACCTCCGCTAATAGCTCTAATTAATAAAATTTAAACATTATGGTCGCATTCAGTAGCTTTTTTAAGTCCACCATCGGTCGCAAAATCCTCATGGCGCTTACCGGGTTGGTGCTCGTGCTCTTCGTTATGGGGCATATGCTCGGTAATCTTCAGATTTTCCTCGGGGCGGATGTCATCAATGCCTACGCCTACAAACTGCACCACGTCCTCCCGACGCCCGCCCTTTGGGGTATTCGCCTGTTCCTGCTTGTCTGTGTTGCCATACACGTCTGGATGGCGGTCTTGCTGACTCTCGCCAATCGTCGCGCCCGCCCGGATCGCTACGCCGTCAACAAGGTCGTTCAGGCCACCTACGCCGCCCGCACCATGCGCATGAGCGGCGTCATCCTCCTCGCATTCATCTTTTTCCATCTCGCCCACTTCACCGTTCGCAACGTCCCGGGCATGGAATACAACGACCCCGCTGTCCTCTCTCCCAACGAAGTCCCCCTCGTGAAACACGGTCAAGCCGTCCTTAAAGACGGCGAACCAGTCATGACCTTCAACGTCAACGACATGATGGTCGCCGGCTTCCAAAGCCCATGGATCTCGGGGTTTTACCTCCTCGCCACCGGTCTCCTCTGCCTGCACCTCGTCCACGGCGTGAGCAGTATGTTCCAGACCCTCGGTTATCGCAACGCCACCTGGCTCCCCCGCCTTAACGGTATTGCCCGCCTTTACGGTTGGGCGGTCTTCATCGGCTTTGCCGTCATCCCCATCGCCGTCCTAGCCGGTCGCCTTGATTTTGACCCCACCGGAGGCCTTGAAAAGAACCCCACCGCAGGCGCTCCCCAAGCCCTCGAAGCACCCGCCGCCCATTAATTCGTCCGATTTGCCGCAGCCATGAAACTAGACGCCAAGATTCCTGCCGGACCCCTTCCCGAAAAGTGGTCCAGCCATAAATTCAACATGAAGCTGGTCAACCCGGCCAACCGCCGCAAATACAGCGTCATCGTCGTCGGTTCCGGCCTCGCCGGAGGTGCCGCCGCCGCCAGCCTCGCCGAGCAGGGCTACAACGTCTCCTGTTTCTGTTATCAGGACAGCCCCCGCCGCGCGCACAGCATCGCCGCCCAAGGCGGTATCAACGCCGCAAAAAATTACCAGAACGACGGCGACAGCGTTCATCGACTCTTTTACGACACCGTCAAGGGCGGCGACTACCGCTCCCGCGAAGCGAACGTCTATCGCCTCGCCGAAGTCAGCACCGACATCATCGACCAATGCGTCGCACAGGGCGTTCCCTTTGCCCGCGAATACGGCGGCCTCCTCGCCAACCGTTCCTTCGGCGGCGCGCAGGTCTCCCGCACCTTTTACGCCCGCGGACAAACCGGACAGCAGCTCCTCCTCGGCGCCTATTCCGCCCTCAGTAAACAAATCGGCCTCGGTAAGGTCAAAATGTACAACCGCCACGAAATGCTCGACCTCGTCCTTATCGACGGTCACGCCAAAGGCATCGTCGCACGCAACATGACCACTGGCGAAGTCACCCGCCACGCCGCGGACTGCGTCATCCTCGCCACCGGAGGTTACGGCAACGCCTTCTTTCTTTCCACCAACGCCCAGGGCTGCAACGTCACCGCCGCCTACCGCGCCCACAAACGCGGCGCCGGTTTCGCCAACCCCTGCTTCACCCAGATCCACCCAACCTGCATCCCCGTCCACGGCGAGAATCAATCCAAGCTCACCCTCATGTCCGAGTCCCTCCGCAACGACGGACGCATCTGGGCGCCCAAAGATCCCGCCACCGCCGCCAAAATCCGCGCCGGGGAACTCGACCCCAACAACGTCCCCGAGGACGAACGCGACTACTACCTCGAACGCAAATACCCCAGCTTCGGTAATCTCGCACCCCGCGACATCTCCTCCCGCGCCGCCAAGGAACTCTGCGATGCCGGACACGGCGTGGCCTCCACCGGACTCGGCGTCTTCCTCGACTTCCGCGACGCCATCCAACGCGACGGCAAAGAAGCCATCGAGGAACGCTACGGCAACCTCTTCGAAATGTATGAACGCATCACCGGAGACGACCCCTACAGCACTCCCATGATGATCTTCCCCGCCGTTCACTATACCATGGGCGGCCTCTGGGTGGACTACAACCTCGAGAGCACCATCCCCGGCCTCTTCGTCGGCGGCGAGGCAAACTTCTCCGACCACGGCGCCAACCGCCTCGGTGCCTCCGCCCTCATGCAGGGCCTTGCCGACGGCTACTTCGTCCTCCCCTACACCGTGGGCAACTACCTCGGCGAACAGGGCGTCGCCTCCGCCGGAACCGTCACCACCGACCACCCCGCCTTCGATGAAATCGAATCCGGAGTGAAAAGCCGCATCGAAAAACTCATGTCCATCGGCGGCACCCAATCCCCCCGTTCCTTCCACAAACGCCTTGGCAAAATCATTTGGGACGAATGCGGCATGGCCCGTTCCCGCGAAGGCCTCGAAGGCGCCATCCAACAAATTCAAGCCCTCCGCAAGGAATTCTGGTCTGACCTCCGCGTCACCGGCGATGCCGACGGCATCAACCCCGAACTTGAACGCGCGGGCCGCGTTGCCGACTTCATGGAATTCGGCGAACTCATGTGCCGTGACGCCCTCATGCGCGAAGAATCCTGCGGCGGTCACTTCCGCGTGGAATACCAGACCGACGAAGGCGAGGCCCTCCGCAACGACGACGACTACACCTTCGTCGGCGTTTGGGAATACCAGGGCGACGACACCGAACCCGCCCTCCACAAAGAAGCACTCCTCTACGAAAACATCGCCCTCGCCACCCGCAGTTACAAATAAACTTTTAAAAAACCCGACCCATCATGAAATTAAACCTTCGCATCTGGCGACAAAAGAGCCCCCTCGACAAGGGCCGCTTTGAGGACTATCAACTCGACGACGTCTCCGAGGATTCCTCCTTCCTCGAAATGCTCGACCTCCTCTGCGAGCAACTCGTCGCGCAGGGCAAAGAAGCCCTCGCCTTTGACCATGATTGCCGCGAAGGCATCTGCGGCATGTGTGCCCTCACCATCAACGGCATCCCCCACGGCCCGGAAAAACAGACCACCACCTGCCAGCTTCACATGCGTCACTTCAAAGACGGTGAAACCATCACCATCGAGCCCTGGCGCGCCAAACCCCTTCCCGTCATTAAGGACCTCGTCGTCGACCGTTCCCCCCTCGACCGCATCATCCAGTCCGGCGGATTCATCACCGCCCGTACCGGAAGCGCCGTCGACGCCAACGCCGTCCCCATTCCCAAACAGACCGCCGATACCGCCATGGATGCCGCCGCCTGTATCGGTTGCGGGGCCTGCGTCGCCGCCTGTCCCAACGCCTCCGCCATGCTCTTTACCGCCGCCAAGGTCACCCACATGAACAACCTTCCACAGGGTGAGGTCGAGAAAGACCGCCGCACCCTCGCCATGGTCAGCACCATGGACGGCGAAGGCTTCGGCGGTTGCACCAACGTCGGCGAATGCGAGGCCGTCTGCCCCAAAGGCATCGCCCTCGACATGATCGCCCAGCTCAACCGCGACTACACCAGCGCACAGGTCAAAAACCTTTTCGAACCTGTCAACTAGCCCCACGCTCGATACAGTGGAAGCGGCACTCCTGCCGCTTTTCTTGTGGTTAAAACTACGAATTGCACGAATCGCGCCGATAGGATCCGGATTCATTCGCAGGATCGGTGTGATTGGTAGTTGCTTTAATGCTATCTTCCAGCTCCTTACTCCTGATTCCTGACCTAGAGCCAGCCGAGCTGGCGACCGCTGATATACGCTGATGTACACTAATAGTTTTTTGAATGAGCGGGTATAAGCGAAAATGAGCGGTTTCCGGCTCTGCCGGACTCAGGGCAGCGTACTGGATATGATGGATTTATTGGTGAGTATTTGTGTGCATTCGTGGTTTTTTCTATTTGGGGATAGAATCATCAGAAACCAAGCTACCTTGTTGGCCGCGCTTGCAATTTACGCTGTGGCGGGCATTGTAAAGGTTTCTAATGATGTACTTCTTATTACTTCCTGTGCTGGTGTTCAGTTTTGCTTTGGGTGGAACTGCGGAGGAGGCGGTGGAAACCTCGGCGGTGATGCCTGAGGCGGATCCGGTCTCGGTATATGTGATTCCGGTCACGGAGGCGATTGATTCTCCGAATCTGTTTATTTTGCGGCGGGGTCTTAAGGAGGCGATTGCGAATGAGGTGGATACGGTGGTGTTGGATATGGATACGCCGGGGGGCCGGGTGGATGTGTGTCTGGAGATGATGGAAATATTGGATCGTTTTGAGGGTGAAACGATGACCTACGTGAATGAGGACGCGATATCGGCAGGTTCTTTTATCGCGGCGGCGACG
This sequence comes from Coraliomargaritaceae bacterium, assembly GCA_965659965.1. GTDB lineage: Bacteria > Verrucomicrobiota > Verrucomicrobiia > Opitutales > Coraliomargaritaceae > UBA7445. The sequence continues at coordinate 26,895 of CBFHXZ010000001.1, read as the reverse complement.
GAGGCGATTTATTTTTCGCCACGTGGAAAGATTGGAGCGTCGGCGGTGATTCAGGGAACGGGTGAGGATGTGCCCGAGACGGCACGGCAGAAGATCGAGAGTTATTTGCGGGCAAACATTCGGGTAATGAGTGCGGCGTATCCTTATCGGGCAGAGGTCATTCGTGCGATGATGGACGCGGATTTTGAATTAAAGATCGGTGAGGAGGTGATTAAGCCCGCGGGGGAATTGTTGACTTTGACGGCGGAGGAGGCGTTGAAGACCTACGGTGACCCGCCGGAGCCTTTGTTGGGTGCGGGGATCCATGACTCGGTGGAGGCTTTGCTGGAGTCGCGCTACGGGGTGGAGGGTTACACGATTGAGGCGTTTGAGGTGACTTATTCCGAGGAATTAGCGAAATGGATGCAGACTTTTGCGCCGGCCTTGATGGGTTTGGGTTTGCTGTTGTTGTTCATTGAATTCAAGACGCCTGGTTGGGGTATTTTCGGGATTGGAGGGATTGCGCTGATTGCGTTGTTTTTCATCAGTCAAAACATTGCGGGCTTGGCGGGGAACGAGGTGATCTTCCTGTTTTTGCTGGGTTTGTTGTTAGTGTTAGTGGAGTTATTGCTCTTGCCCGGGATTATCATTGCGGGGCTGGCGGGGGCGCTGTTGATGATGGGTTCCCTGCTCTGGGCGATGGTGGATTATTGGCCTGGCGGGCAGATGGATTTCACGCTGGAAATGTTTGAGAAGCCCTTGATGCAATTAATGTATGGTTTGGCGATTGCGGTGGGCGGTGCGCTTTTGATGGCGCGGTTCTTGAAGGGTAGTTGGATTGAGCGTCAACTGGTACTGGAAGACTCGGTGGGTGGCGGCACGCGCATGGCGTCGGAATCGGAGTCGGAACTGATTGGCGTGACGGGGTTGGTTTGCAAACCCCTGCATCCAGTGGGCGAGATTGAGATCGCGGGGGTACGGCATGCGGCGCGTTGCGAAGTGGGTGCTTTGGAAACGGGGGCCCGAGTGCGGGTGCTCGGTGTTTCGGATTTTAATGTCATCGTGGAGGCGGCAGAGGAATGATCTGGATTGTGGGATTTTTAGTAGCGGCGTCGGTGTTGCTGTTTTTGGAGGTTTTGTTGCCGGGTGGGCTCTTGGGTTTATTGGCGGCGGGTTGCGTTATCGCGGCGACGGTGCAAACGGGCCTGGAGTATGACTGGGTGACTGCGAGTTTGGTATTTATGGCTTCCATTTTGGTGGGCTTGGTGCTGGTGGTGCTGGAATTCCGGCTCTTTGCGAAGACGCGGTTTGGAAAACGTTTTTTTCTTACGCGAACGGTGGAGGGCGGCTGTCACCCCGCGCAGGCGTGGGAGGATATGATCGGTAAATGCGGCAAGACGTTGACTCGTCTCAATCCCTCGGGCAGAGTGGAAATCGAGGGTCATACCTATGAGGCGCAGGCCCGCGATGGCTATCTCGAAGCAGGGGTCGCCGTGACGGTACTCTCACAAGACAATTTTAAACTTATCATCGAAAAATTATGAATATAATCACACCCCTCCTCATGGCCTCTGGCCTTCAACTCGCCATCTTCGGGATTCTCGGTCTTGCTGTCCTCGTCTTTGCGCTGGTTTTCATCTCCTACATTGGTCTTTTCGTGAAGTCCCTGCTGGCGGGGGCAACGGTGGGTTTTCCCACGCTGGTTGCCATGCGCCTGCGGGGGGTGCCGGCCTCTTTGATTGTGGATGCTCGCATCACCGCGGTGAAGGCCGGGATCAACCTGAATTCCAATGACCTCGAGGCGCACTACCTCGCCGAGGGTAACGTCATTCAGACCGTTCAGGCGTTGATCGCCGCCGACAAGGCGAACATCCAACTCGACTGGCAGCGCGCCTGCGCCATCGACCTCGCCACCAAGGGAACGGGTAAGTCCGTCCTCGAGGCGGTGCGCACCTCCATCAATCCCAAGGTCATCGAATGCCCCAATCCGCAAAGCGGACGTTCCACCATCGACGGGGTTGCCAAGGACGGCATTCAGGTGAAGGCCCGCGCCCGCGTAACGGTGCGTTCCAATCTGGACAATTACGTGGGCAGCGCTCTTGAGGAAACAGTCATCGCCCGGGTGGGTGAGGGCATTGTGACCACCATCGGTTCCTCCGATTCCTACAAGACGGTGCTCGAATCACCCGATACCATCTCGCGGGTGGTGCTCGACCGCGGGCTCGATGTGGGCACCGCCTTCGAAATTCTTTCAATCGATATCGCTGATGTGGATGTGGGCGAAAATATCGGCGCCAAGTTGCAGGAATCGCAGGCGGAGGCCGATAAAAATGTCGCTCAGGCAAAGGCGGAAATGCGCCGTGCAGCAGCGGTGGCGCTCGAGCAGGAAATGAAAGCCAAGGTTGAGGAAATGAATGCGAAGGTCGTTGAGGCGGAGGCACAGGTGCCGCTCGCTCTCGCTGAGGCTTTCCGTTCCGGCAACCTCGGCGTGATGGATTACTATCGTCTGAACAACATCAAGGCAGACACCGACATGCGCGACTCCATTTCGAAGGGCGAGGAGAACAGCTAAGCTCCCGCTTGCCACGCTCCGGAAGTATCCCCATGGAAGACCTCTTCGACATCCTTATTCCGCTCGTCATTGCGGCGGTTTATTTCTTTGGGAACATACTCTCGAAGAAGTCCGGAGACGAAGCGGACGAGGGATTACCTGCGCCGCGAAAGCGGAAACGGGAGGTGGATCCAGAGCAGGCTGAGCGCCAGCGTCAAGTACGTGAAGAGATCCGCAGAAAGATTGCAGAACGCCGGGGCGAGGCACCTGCGAGTCCCGCCATGCCGGTACCGCCACCGAAACCCGCGCGGGCGGTGCGTGAACGCACGAAGCAAACCAATGAGCGGGTCCACGAAACCCGCTCTCAGGAACCTCCAGCGGCACCAGAGCCGGAACTTGCGGCTTCGACGTATGAGGACGCCATGCAAGCGCAATTAGCGCAAATTGAGACAACGCGAAAAAGAGCGGCGGCCTTGAAGGCACAGAGTGCGGCGGCAACCAAAAAGCTTGCGCGGCAAGGCAGTCGGATTTCGCGCGCGGGCGGTATGGGTTTGAAAGGGCCGGTACGTTTGGCGCTTCGCAATCCCGGCGCGGCGCGCGCGGCCTTTATCTATGGCGAAGTTTTGGGTGCGCCGGTGGGGCTTCGGGAAACCGGAACAGGCGCTTTGAAGAGCGGAACCTGAGGGATACCCCGTTTTAAGGCGCATTTAACGCCGCTTTTGGGCTGAAAGAATGCTCTGGAAAAATGCGGCATTTTCCGCATGCTGTGTGCGAATCTTACCTCTGTATCAACAACTTCGGTTATGAAGATCATCATTGTGGGCGCCGGCGAAGTCGGCCACAACCTTACCGCTACACTAGCTGCAGCGGGTCACGACGTGTGCCTGATTGAGCAATCAATGGAGCTGTGTGAACGCATGGATGAGGAGCACAACGCCCGCATCGTTCGGGGCAACGGTAGCTCCGCGCGCCAGTTGTTGGAGGTCGATGTGGCAAAGTGCGATGCCTTCCTTGCCATGACCAGTGACGACCGCACGAATATTATTTCCTGCTCGCTCGCCAAGGGTCTCGGCGCAAAGCAAACCATCGCCCGTATTCACGACGGCACTTATAGCGATAACTCTGTTATCAATTATCAACTCCATTTCGGGATCGACCTCCTCGTTAACCCTGAGGCGATTTGCGCGGTGGAACTCGCCAAGACCATCCGCAATGCCGGGCGCCTCGCGGTTGAGAATTTCGCGCGGGGTCAGATTGAGGTACAGCAACAAAAAGTTGCCAAGGAAAGCCGCCTCATCGGTCGCAAATTAAAGGATGTGAAATTTGATGAGCGCCTTCGGGTTGGGTATATTCAGCGCGAGGGCAAGAGTGAGGTTGCGCAGGCGGAATCGATGCTTTTTGAAGGCGATAAGGTCACGCTTTTTGGTCACCCGGAGTCTGTCCTGGCAGTGCGTGAGAAACTGGACCCCAAGCACAAGGTGAAACAGGTGCGGGTGGTGCTCTACGGCGGAAGTGAAACAGCCATCAGTTTAATCCGTCTCCTGAGTAATCCCCGTTTCAAGATTCGCGTGATTGAAAAAGATCCTCAGCAATGCCGGGAGCTTGCGGAATCCTTCCCCGAGGTCACCGTCATTCACGGTGACGCGACTTCGCTGCGCCTCCTTGAGGAAGAGCAAATCGGGGACTCCGATTATTTTGTGGCCTGCACCAAGGACGATGAGGACAACATTTTGACATGTTTGCAGGCGGTTAAACTGGGCGCGGATCACGTTCAGTTAGTCATCAACAAGGGCGATTATGACCAATTGCTTGGCATTCTTAAAACCATGCTGGGGATAGAAGTGGTGGTCTCGCCCCGCAAGGCGACTGCCGATTTTATGGAGCGGAGTCTCTCCAATGAAGCAGTGCTCGAATTGGCGCAATTCCCCGACGGGGGGCGTATTTTGCAAATTCGCATTGGGCACGAAAGCCCGGTGGTCGGTCGCAAATTACGCGAGATTTCTCTGCCTAGTAATTGCCTGGTGGTTGCGCTCCAACACAAATTTCAAGCAAAGGTTCCGACTGCGGATGATACCATACTGGCGGGCGACCGCGTTTTGGTGTTGGTAGACGCCGCCAAGGAAGCGGCACTGCGTGAGCACCTCCTCTAGGCTTCAGGCATTTTTGGCACTATGAACACGGCAATTATATACCGCCTGCTGACGATGGTCTTGTTGGCGCTCGCCGGGGGCTTCCTCCTATGTGGCGGAGTGGGCTTGCTAAACGGTGAGACCCTCGCGGATCGGGGGCCTCGTGCATTTGGTATCGCAATTGCCATCAGCCTCGTGCTGGCATTGTTGGCGCATTGGATCGGGCGGCAGGGAACGTCAAAACTTTTTCGCCGCGAAGCGCTTTGTGTGATTGGGATTTCCTGGATACTCGCGACTTTGGTTGGAGCAACGCCCTATCTCTTGATCGTGGAGGATTGCGAAATCGCGGATGCGATATTTGAAAGTTGCTCGGGACTTACCACGACCGGGGCAACTGCGTTTTCGAACTTCCATGAATTCCCGAAGAGTTTACTTTTGTGGCGTTCGCTCAGTCAATGGGCGGGCGGCCTCGGGGTGGTTGTTTTCTTCGTGGCGATTCTCTCCTCGCTGGGAGCCGGGGCCAAGATTCTTTTCAGTAATGAATCCTCGGGCGCGTCTTCGGATTTCAAGCAGGGGAGGGTACAACGGGGTGCCTTTCATCTCTTGTTGTACTATCTCGCGCTCACGGGTGCCTGCCTGCTGTCCTACCGTTTCGGGGGGATGGATTGGTTTCAGGCGGTGAATCATGCCATGACCACCGTTGCCACCGGAGGTTTCAGTACCGAGGCGACCAGCTTTGAGCATTTCAACAGCCCCTTGCTGGAATGGATCGCAATTTTCTTCATGCTCTTGAGCGCGACCACTTTCATTTTAGTGATTCGGGTGCTTCGTGGGCGCGTGCCGAATCGGAGTAGTTTCTCGGAGGTCTTTTGGTTTTTCGGCTTTCTTTTGGTAAGCGTTGGGCTACTTGTGATTTACCTTGTGGAACTCGACGGCAATTTGCCGGATCACGATATGATTCGCGCCGCCGCCTTCCAAGCGACTTCCATTTTGACGACCACCGGTTACGCCTCGGCCGATTTTGACGCCTGGTTACCGCCTGCCAAAATGCTACTCATCATCCTAATGTTTATTGGGGGTTGTTCCGGTTCAACTGCTGGCGGTATCAAGATCGTACGGGTGGTCATTGCCCTGCGTGCGGTTTCCCGGAGTATCATCCATTCCTTTCGTTCGAACGTCACCCTACCTGTCCGAATGGGTGGGCGCCTGCTCAGCGAGTCGGCTATACAAAGCGTGGGGATATTCCTCCTGCTTATGGTTTCGCTGCAGATTATTTCCATGCTCTTCGTTTCGGCAAGCGAGCCGCACCTCAGTTTTATCGGGGTCTTCTCAAGCGTGCAATCGACTCTCTTTAATATCGGGCCCGGTTTCGATGCGGTGGGTCCCACGGAAAACTTCCACTTCCTGCGCGGCATCACGAAACTGTATCTTTGCCTCTTGATGATCCTCGGGCGTTTGGAACTCTACGCGGTGTTGGTGCTTTTTGCGCCAAGCCTCTGGAAACGGTATTCCTAGGTGAGTCCGCGCTCACGCAAATCGGCGACGGTTTTTTCAAGCGCCGTTGCCATATCGGTTTGCGGTTGGTAGCCCAGATCCCGCCGTGCGGCGCTGATGTCAAAGTAATGATCCTTTGCCAATTCAACTGCGACGAAGCGCGTCATGGGCGGGTCGTCTGAGCGGCGTAGGATTTTCCACAAGCCTTCACAGGCACCACCGATGCAGTATGCCAAGGGCAAGGGAACAGTTCGGGTGATTGGGGTCATGTTGAGCGATTCCAGAACGCTATTAATCCATGGCCAAAGTGCAACGGGGTCACCTTGCGAAATAAAGTAGGCTTTGCCCGCAGTTTTGCCCGAATCGAGAGCATCGAGAGCGTTGAGGTGGGCGTCTGCGACATTTCCGACGTAACTCACATCGACCTGCGACTGTCCGCCACCCACGATACGCAGACGTCCCGCGCGGGCTTTTTCAACGACGCGGGTAAGGAGGTGGGGGTCGCCCGGGCCAAAGACGAGGTGGGGGCGCAGAGCAAGCACCTGCAGGTTGGCGCTGTTGGCGGCGAGGGTTTCTTTTTCCGCGATGGCTTTGGTGTGGGCGTAGTGGCAGAGCCAGCGTGAACCGTAGGGGAGGGATTCATCCGCGCCGCAAAAAGCTGTCCGGTTAAAAACAACGCTGGGGGTGCTGGTATAGACCAGGCGCCCGATGCCGTGCGTGCGGCAGGCCGCCACCACGTTGCGCGCGCCTTGAACATTGGGCGTATAAAAACTTTCCCAACTGCCCCAGATGCCTGCTTTTGCCGCCACATGAAAAACCGCCTCCATGCCCGCGCATGCCGAGGTGACCGCCTCCGCGTCGCCGAGGTCGCCGCGTTGGCACTCGACCCCCTGCGCCTCCAATTCCGGTTGCGCCGCCCGTCCGAAACTGCGCACGGAGTAACCGCGTGCCAGCAGGCGGTTGATCAAATGACGGCCTACGAACCCGCCACCTCCGGTGACGAGCACCTTCATGCGCGCCCCTCCTTTGTGTTCCATTTCCGGCTCAGGCTGAGTCGGTGAATCTTGGCATTGTGCCGCACGTCCACGGGGAATTTTTCCTGAAAAAAGAAGGTGTCAATGGCGGCGGTCATGGCTTGTTCGTTACAAAGTTCACGCAATTCTTTTTGAAAGGCAAGGCGGTCAGGGGCGTTCTTTGGAAAGGCCCCCGCTTCCGGTTCGATGACGAGGGCGGCATGCCCGCGGTAGGCGATGAGGGCGGAGCGAAAAACGCGGGGGTGTTGGTTGACGATGGCTTCACAACAATCGGGGTAACAGGTGCCCGAGGGGGTCTCCACTTTTTCCACCTGCCGTCCGCAAAACCAAAGGCGGCCCGTTTCATCGAGTTTTCCGAGGTCGCCCATGCGGTGCCAAAAACGTTCGCCGTCCTGGATTTTCGCGCGGGCGGTGGCTTCGGGTAAATGATCGTAGGCGCGGGTAGCGGTGGGACTGTGCGCGATAATTTCGCCGACCGCTCCGGCGGGGCAGGGACGGGTGGCGTTCAGGTCTGGGATAGGATCGTCGGAGGGTTCGATGATGCGGATCTCGACTCCCGGGAGAGGACGCCCCACGCAGGAACCCGCACCGGAGCGGGTTTGAACGGCAGTCTCGTTGAGGATTTCGGAGGCCTCGATGGAGCAGAGCGGGAGGGCCTCGGTCGCGCCATAGGGGGTGTGGAGTGCCGCGCCCGGGAAGACTGTTTGCATTTCAGCAAGGAGCGCGGGCGGGACGGAGGCACCCGCGAGAAGGATGCGTTTTACGCCGGGCAGGGTGATTTCCCCGGCGCGGCAATGGCGGGTGATTTTTGCCCAGAGAGCGGGTGAGCCGAAACTGTTGGTGACTTTGTTTTGGCGAATGGCCTGTACTATTTTTTCAGGCGCGACGGTGGCGGGTCGGCTGGGGTTCATCTCGGGCACCACGGTGCACATACCGAGGGCGGGATTGAAAAGGGCGAAGACCGGAAGCATGGGGAGGTCGACTTCACCCGCTTCGATGCCGTAGCCCGAACGGATGGCCTCGACCTGCGCGGCAAACATCCCGTGTTCGTAGCAGACGCCTTTGGCGGGGCCGGTGGAACCGGAGGTAAAGAGAATGGCGGCGAGTTCATTCGGCGCGGAATCAACCACGGGGAAGGCGTCCTGACGGGCATTGCGCGGGAGTTTGGGAGCCAGACGAATGTGAACCCCGGCAAAGCTGCGGCGGGCGATTGCGGCGACGATTCGCGCGGCGGGAATTCCCACAAGGGTTTCCGGTTTGGAATGTTGCACGCATGCGAGGAAACGGCGGAGCCCCATCCCGGGATCAATGACAATGGGAACGGCGCCCATCTTAAAGAGGGCGAAGACGGCGCGAATGAGGTGGAGCCCCGGGCGCACCATCAGGAGCACCCGCGTGCCGCGTTGGATGCCCTGCGCTTGGAAGTGATGAGCCAGGGCGGCGGCCTCGTTTTCCAATTCGGCGAAGCTGCGTTCCTGATAACGGATTGCACCGTTTGTGTCGCGACCTGCGGGCGCGCGCACGGCGGCCTGTGCGGGACGGCGGCGGGCTTGCTCGGCGAGGAAATGGGCGACGTTGTGCGGCATCGGTGCTTTGGCTATGACGAAGGGCGAAGCCGCCCCTGCCAAGCTCAAAGCATCAACGCCCGCGCTTAGAATTGCATGCGCGCACCCAGATAGGCGGCTGAACCGGAATTACTGTATCCGGGGGTATAGGTGAAGTGTTGATCGAAGAGATTTTCAACCCGTGCAAAAAGCGTCAGCCCCTCATGTAGTTTCCAATCGCCGTAGATTCGGCAGATTTCATAATCCTCGTGGCGTGTTCCGGCAGGATCTTCACGGTCATTGACCGCGAGAATGCCGAAACCGAGGCGTAGGGTTTCGCTGGCTTCCCAATCAAGGTTCGCGGCGATGCTGTGTTCTGGGCGTCTTATGAGCCGCGCTCCCGGGCCATCAGCAAAGAAATAAGTACCGCTGGTAACTTCTGCCTTCAGGTAGGTGTAGGCGATTCGACTCGAAAGGGTCGAAGTGATTTGCCAGTTCAATTCGGATTCCACGCCTTTTTGCTTGGTATCGACAACTTCATAGTTTGCCACCGGCCAACCGCCGTCATCGTCAACGAGGTTGTTTATTTTGGAATCAAAGTAGATCACGCCAAGGTTCAATTTTTCGTCTGCGAAGTTTTGCTTGAAACCGACCTCCCAAGACTTGCTACGCTCGGACTTCAATTTACCTTTGAGGCGAGCGAGGTCATTAGCTTCGGCGGGTGCCATACCGCTACCGTATTTAAGAAAGAGGCGGGTATCGCTGGTGCTTATGTAATAACTGATTTCCGCGTTGCCGGTGGTGGCATTTTCAAAACGGTCCAAGTGGTCATAGCGCGCTGAGCCGGTGAAACGCCAGGCATCAGTAATGTTCCAGATCGCCTGCCCAAAGACGGCTTTATTGTGGTAAGCGTATTCGAAAGGGGTGGTCGTGGAGCTAGGGTCATTCGGCTTGCGGTCGTATTCTAGTTGCAAATAGCTGAGTCCACCTGAGAAAGTGACGGGAAGGGCGTCTGGCAAGAAGTTTGCGCTGCAGTACACTTCATCTACGGTTTCCTTGAAAATGTAGTTGCTGTCAAAGGGTGCCGCGCGGGCTTCAAAATTGTTTTTACTGTGCGAGTAGAAAGTTGAAAAGGTGAGATTTTCGTTCGCCTCGAAGTGTAGGCCCGGTGAGAGCAGATGGGCTTCGGTTTGATTGATTTCGTTGGCGGGGTAGGTGCCATAAAGTGTGCCAATAGGGTAGCGCTCATCGCCCGGCACGCCCAGTTGGCTGTCGTAATAAAGGGTTTGAAGGTCAAGCCGGAGTTTTGGATTGATGCGAGAGCTGGCGTAGCAGTTGGCAGCGAAGCGTTCGTAATCACTGTTGGGACGGTCGTTTTCCGTCTCAAAATAACTCATGCCTACCGAGAGGCTGAAATTTTCTCCGCCAATTAAAGTTTCATATTTAACCAAGCGGCTGTTGAAGGAGCCGTACTCCGCCGTTAAAACCGAGCTTTGTTCGTTGGGGCTCGCCTCACGACTTCTAAGATCGATTACGCCGCCAATAGCATCGGAGCCGTAGAGACTGGAAGACGGACCGCGGACAAATTCCACCGAGCTGAGGTTTTCAATTCCCAATGAGCTCAAATCGTATTGTCCGAAGGTGCCTGCGGGCAAACGACGCCCATTTAAAAAGATAGCGGTTTGGTTGGATTCGGTGCCTCGGGTGAACAGGCTTGCGACCGCTCCTTTGTGACCGTTCTGAATAAGGGCGGTGCCGGGGAGTTCTTTGAGAACATCCGAAAGGGTGAAGTATTGGCGTTTTTCTAGTGTGGCGGCGTCGAGGAAGCTGGTGGAAATACTCAGCTCACCCAAGGCGACCGGCGTGCGGGTGGCCACTACCACGTAGGGTATCAGCTCATGCTCCATCTCCGGTTCGCTTTCAGGAAGGTTGGCGAGTGCAGCCGATGCGATGAATAATGTGCTCAAGCTAAGTCGAGCGCCCTTGATGTAGGTTTTTTCTGATCTCATTTTTAGGGTTAAAATTTTTTTCGTTATAAAAATCAAGTAAAATTAGTTTAAGAGAATTAGTCTCAATAAAATACCTGCGTGCCCGTTTGCTGACAGCAATCCTTTTGGCTAGTGAAAGCGCGGTAGCGGCTGAATCAGGGTCTCATTTGAGATGGATTCTCTGTTTTAAAAAAATGACAGCGCATGGCTGAGCGCCCGCCTGTTAGGCTTGGCGTTGTCGTCGGGCTTCGTAGAGGCAGACGGCTGCGGTGGCGGCGACGTTGAGGGAATCCGCCTGCCCTGCCATGGGAATAAGAAGTTTTTGATCGGCGTTTTGGATCCAGAAATCGGAGAGGCCGGAATGTTCGCTTCCAAGGAGGAGGGCGGTGGCTTGAGTGTAGTCACAGTCCCAATGTTTTTGGGTGGCAGCGGGGGTGGTGGCGCAGGTCTGGATTTTGTGCTCGGCAAGCCATTGCTTTAGGGGTTCGCGTTCGGCGGTAATCAGGGGCAGGGCAAAGAGGAGTCCCTGCGAGGAACGGATGGCGTTGGGGTTGTAAAGGTCGAGGACGCAGTCGACGAGAATCACGGCATCTGCGCCCGCGCCGTCGGCAGAGCGAAGGATGGCGCCGAGGTTGCCGGGTTTTTCGATGCCCTCGAGAATGAGGAGCAGGGGCGCTTCGGGCAGGTCGAGGGCTGCGAGGGCGTGGCTTTGTTGTTTGCCGACGGCGACGATACCGTCGGGGCCTTCGCGGAGGCTTGCCTTTTCAAAGGCTTCGGGGCTGATGCGCACGAGGGCGGGGCTTTCGAAGTCGCGGCGCGCGCGGATGAATTCGGCATGCGCTTCGGTGGGGAAATGCTCGGGGCAATAGTATAGGGTTTCGACGGCGTAGCCCGCCTGGAGGGCATGACTGAGTTCGCGTAGTCCCTCTACGAGGAAGCGTTCCTGGCGGTCGCGGTGTTTGCGTTCGCGGAGCTTGACGAGGTTTTTGATTTGCTCGTTGTGTCGGCTTTGGATGTAGGCGTCTTCCATTTCGCAAGAAGAGGTTGTTCGAAGGAGGGGCGGCTGTGAAGTTATAATTCTATTCTTTTCCTGCGGGTGAAATGTCTCCAGTAGTGGAGGGATGCCAACGGAAACGCCCAAGAATTTCATACCCGAACCCTTCGCCTATCACGAGGAGGTCCGCTTTGAGGTTGAAAGCCTGACGAATCTTGGGATGGGCGTGGGGCGGGTCAACGGCTGGGTCGTGATGGTGCCCTTTGTGATTCCCGGGGAGACGGTACGGGCGCGCATCTTCCGCAATTTCACCAATTACTCCGATGCCGATCTCGTGGAAGTTCTGGAACCGTCACGGGATCGCGTGGAACCTGCCTGTCCGCTGTTTCAAAAATGCGGCGGTTGCCAGTATCAACATATTGTTTACCGACGGCAGTTGTCCGGAAAGACTGCGCAGGTGGCGGAGTTGATGGAAAAACTGGGCGGGATCACGCACTCGGTCGAGCCCGCCTTGGGTTCACCGCAGGAATATGGTTATCGTTCCAAGCTCACCCCACACTACAATCGCCCGAATGCAGATGGTTCGCAGCCGATTGGTTTTTTGCGTTTTGGTCGTCGGCGGGAGATTGTGGACGTGGAGCAATGCCCGATTGCGACGGAGGCGATCAATGCTGCTTTACCTGAAGCGCGCGCGGAGGCCAAACGATCGGGAGGCAAGAAGCGGCGTCAACGCGGCGGGACTTTGCTTTTGCGCGATGTCCTCGAGGGGGTGGTCAGTGATCCTCAGGCGGTGGTTTCCGAGCGGGTGGGGGAGGTTACCTTTCAATACAAGGCGGGTGAGTTCTTTCAGAATAATCCCTACATTCTGCCGGAGTTGGTGGCATACGTGGGGCGCGAAGCGCAGGCCGAGGGGGCGGATCATCTGGTGGATGCCTATTGCGGGGTAGGGCTTTTCGCGCTTTCGCTCGCGCGGGCATTTGAATCGGTGGCGGGGGTGGAGATCAGTCAGGCCTCGGTTTTGTGGGCGCAGGCGAATGCGCGCATCAGCGGAATTGAAAATGCCCGCTTCCTAATCGGGAAAGCCGAAGCGATTTTTCAGGGCTTGGATTTCCCCGCGGCGAAGACCGCACTGGTGATTGACCCGCCGCGAAAAGGCTGTGATGCCGATTTTCGGGAGCAGTTACTGGCGTTTGCGCCTGCCCGTCTCGTTTATGTCTCCTGCGATCCCGCTACCCAGGCGCGCGATTTGCAGGCATTTGTCGCGGGGGGTTACCGCATCACGCGGATTCAACCTTTCGACCTTTTCCCCCATACCCGGCATATTGAGAATGTCGTCAGTCTTTCCTGGGAGGGCGCGGTTTAGGCTTCCAAATAGGATTGACTCAGGCCTTCTAACACCCTTCTGTGGTGAGCTTTTTCAATTAACAGGAGAATTTTATTTATGTCATTAGATGTCCAAGTCCGCAAAGGAGAGCCCATGGAGCGTGCCCTGCGCCGCCTTAAAAAACGCCTCGATCGAGAGGGCGTGATCCGTGATGTGCGCGCAAAGCGTTACTTTGAAAAGCCTTCGCAGGCCAAACGCCGCAAGAACAAGGAGCTCGACTTCAACAACATGTTGCGTGTTCGCTACTCCAAGATGTAGCGCCTGGAAGGTTTGGTCTTAACTACCCTATAATGTTTTTTCCGACCCCGGTCTTGCTCATCAGGCAACCGGGGTCTTTTTGTCTACTCCCATGAATTCAATCGCAGACCGTTTGGCGCTCTCCTCCTGCTGGTGTTCTGCGCGCCATGAGGACGGCTATGCCATGATCGAGGAAATGGTGGAGCTTGGATTCAAGCGCATCGAATTGAGCCACGGGATTCGCATATCCCTCATTCCAGGAATTTTAAAGGCGGTCGAGGAAAAGCTAGTGGAAGTGGGCTCGGTGCACAACTTTTGTCCTTTGCCACCAAGTGCCTGGCAGGCGGCACCCAACCTTTTTGAACCTGCCTCAACTGACAAACGGGAGCGGGATCTCTGGCAACGCTACACCGAGCAAACCCTTGACTTCGCGGTGAAGGTCGGTGCGCCCAAAGTCGTCATGCATTCCGGGAGCGCGTGGTTTTTCTTTGGCTCGCCCGAGGTAAAATTCGAAAAATGGATGACGGCGCAAAAATTGGAACGGGTGGAAGCGGCGAAGGCAAAGCTCGAGGCGGATGAGGCCGGCGGCGAGGTCAATGAATTTGAACTGGAAATGGAATTTTATGCCAGCGCGGTATTCAAGAAACGCCGCGACCGGACCCTGCGCCGCATCAAGCGGGCCTCCAAGAAACCCCTGCGCCATTTAAACGAGAGCTACGCCGCTATTGAATCCTACGCCAAGGAACGTGGTTTACAGTTGGGGCTTGAGAATCGCGAGGGCCTCGAAGAACTGCCCCGGGACTCTGATTATCCTCAATTTATAGAAAAACTCGAGGACGCCGCGACCTTTGGTTACTGGCACGACACCGGTCATGCCCAGCTCAAGCATCGCCTCGGTTTACTCGACCACCGCGCCCACCTCGAAGCGATGGCATCGCGCTTGGTCGGGTTTCATTTACATGATGTTTCCGAGGGTGGACGCGACCACCGCGTGCCCGGAACGGGTACCATTGATTTTAAAATGGTGGCGGAATTCATTCGTCCCGAGCATGCCCTTGTCCTAGAGCTCAGTCCCTCCCTCAGTCGCGACCAAGTGCGTGCCTCGCGGGACTACCTGCTCGAAACCCTTATTTAATTCAGGTTTTATGCCTCTTTGGGCTTGATTTTGCGTCCGATTTTACCCACTTTCTTACGCTTCTCTCATCGCGTCGCGGTGAATCAAAGCAACCATTAAGAACCAACAACCAAAAGAAACTACCGTTTCTCCCCGGGTTTATGCTCAGGGCTTTGAACGATCATGATTAATACAACACCACAAGACCTGCTCGATGCAGGCGTCCATTTCGGCCACCAACTCCGTCGTTGGAATCCGAAGTCCAAGCCCTACGTTTTCGATAACCGTAACGGCATTTCCATTATCGACCTCGCGCAAACCCACGCCCTGCTCGAAAAGGCCTGCGAATTTGTCGAGACCACCATTGCCTCCGGTAAAGACATCCTCTTCGTCGGAACCAAGAAACAGGCACAGGAAATTATGCGCGAAGCGGCGACTGCCAGCCAAATGCCATTCTGCGTCAATCGCTGGATGGGGGGCGGACTCACCAATTTTGCCACCATCCAGACTTCCCTCGCGAAATACCGCAAGTTCCTCAAAATGGAACAGAACGGTGAGCTTGAAAAACTCCCCGGTAAGGAAGAAGCCGCGATCCGTCGGCAGATGTCCCGCATGAACCGTAATTTCGAAGGGATCCTTGAAATTAAGGAAATGCCGGCAGCCCTCTTTGTCGTCGACACCCTCAACGAGGAAATCGCCGTTGCGGAAGCCAACCGTCTTGGCATTCCCGTTATTGGACTGGTCGACACCAATTCCGACCCCAGCGTTATCGACTACCCCATCCCGGGTAATGATGACGCCGTGAAGTCCATCCGCATCATCGTTGAAGCGATCATGGAAGCCGCCCAAAACGGACTCGCCCAGCGCGAGACCAAGAGCCTCCAAAAGGACGTTGCCCCGCTGGTACGCGAACAGGTCTTTGAACAAGAGGACGTCGAAGTCACCCTGCCCGAAGGTTACGGTGAAGAAGATGAAAATGCCGAAACAAAGGAGGAGCAGTAAGCTTACCGCCGCGAATTCTAAACATAATTTCGAAAGAACAACATCATGAGTGTACAAATTAATGCTAAAATGGTCGGCGAACTGCGCGAAAGCACAGGAGCCGGATTGATGGACTGCAAAAAAGCCTTGGTCGAATGCGAGGGCGATTTTGATAAGGCAGGCGAATGGCTGCGTAAGAAGGGCATTGCCTCCGCTGCGAAAAAAGCCGGACGCGATGCCAGCGAAGGTTTGATCGACACCTACATCCACCTCGGTGGTAAGGTCGGCGTCCTTTGTGAAATCAACTGCGAAAGCGATTTCGTCGCCAAGACCGACGACTTCAAGCAATTCGTTCGCGACATCGCGATGCACATTGCGGCCGCCAGCCCCGTCTGCGTTTCCCGCGACGACATCGATGCCGAGTTGCTCGAGAAAGAACGCGAAGTCGCCCGCGGCCAAGCCGAGGGCAAGCCCCCGCAAGCGGTTGAAAAAATCGTTGAGGGCAAGGTCAATAAATTCCTCAGCGAGAACTGCCTCTTGGAGCAGGCCTACGTCAAGGATCCCGATCAAACCGTGCAACAAGTGCTGACCGCCAATATCGCCAAGATGGGCGAGAACATGATGATCAAGCGTTTTGCCCGTTTCCAAATCGGAGCCTAAACCGCATTTGTCCCTTTCAAAAAACCAGCCCCGCAAGTGGCTGGTTTTTTTATACCCCTGCGGCTCCAAAAAGAACGCGCTTGCCTTTGTCCCTATGATTTAGAGCCTGTGCGCATGGGTAAAAAACGGTATGTTGTCATTATGGCAGGCGGTCGCGGGGAGCGTTTTTGGCCGGAGAGCCGCCTCGCGCAACCCAAACAACTACTACCCATCGTGGGTGAAAAAGCCATGCTGGCACAAACGGTCGACCGCCTTGCGGGTCTGGTTGCTCCGGAGGATGTTTTTGTCATCACCAATACCGAGCAACGCGAAGCGGTCTTGAAGGTTTGCCCCGAGCTCGATCCCGCAAAGGTCATCGGTGAGCCCGTGGGTCGTGACACCGCCGCGGCGGTTGGATTGGCAACGGTGCTCGTACGGCGTGCGGATCCCGGAGCGAGTTTTGCGATGCTGCCCGCCGATGCCGTCATTCATGACGCCGCTGGATTGCGCGCCACTTTGGAGGCTGCCTTTGAAGCAGCGGAGGCCGATCCCGTACTTGCGACGATTGGGATCACCCCGACGCATCCCGCCACGGGCTACGGCTACATTCAACAGGGCAAAGCGCGCGGAGAGTTTGCCGGAAGCACGGTCTATTCGGTGGCGCGTTTTGTGGAAAAACCCGATGCCGCTACAGCCCGGGGTTACCTGGATGCGGGCGGTTATTTTTGGAATGCCGGCATGTTTATTTGGTCGGTCAATGCCATCGTGGCGGAACTCGAAGCAAGCACGCCTGGATTGTGGAAGGCGCTGCAGGCGATTGATTCCGGTCTGGCTGGAGGGGACGCCCTCGACGCCCTCCTGGCGGAGCATTATCCCTCGCTGGAGAAGATTTCAGTGGACTACGCCATCATTGAGAAAGCGCAGAACGTGGTGATGCTCGAAAGTCGTTTTGACTGGGATGACGTCGGTGAATGGCCGGCGGTGGCGCGTCATTATCCGGCTGATGCGGAGGGAAACGTCATTCGCGGTGCGGCGCATCTTGAAAACGCCAAGGGAAATATTGTCTTTAACCGCGATCCCGATCACCTGGTCACGCTGCTCGGCGTGGAGGATTTAATCGTGGTAAAGACCGACGACGCGACTTTGGTTTGCCGTAAGGATCAGGCGCAAGCCATCAAGGACATGGTCAAGGCGATCGGCGCGAAGGCCGCTTTCAAGCATTTGATGTAGAAGCGGTTATGAATTATCTCGGGATTGATTGGGGCGAAAAAAGAATCGGCTTGGCCTTCGCGGATTCGCTGGGAATCGCCGTGCCGCTCCCCGCAGCGGTGGCATCCACCAAGCAGGCGCGTATGCAGCAAATCGAAGCTGCTATCACCGAGCGAAAAGTGGATGCCCTTGTGGTCGGTTACCCTCTGAACATGGACGGCAGTGTCGGTTTTAAGGCGAAGGAAGTGGATGCCTTTATCGCAGTGCTCGAGGGTCGTTTTCGATTGCCCGTGCATCGCTTGGATGAACGCTTGTCGAGTCATTCGGTGGAGAAACACCTCAAGGGTTCAAAGAAAAAACCCGACCGCAAGAGCGGGGCGATTGATTCCAGCGCGGCGGCGCTCATCCTGCAGGATTTTGTCGAGGAGCAACGCTTTGGGGGCAGCTTCAGCGAAGAGGCCTAGTCGAACTTTGAACGCTGAACATCGAACACCAAAGAACGACCTTTGAAGAGAATTTGATGGTGGGAAAGTATGAAGCTGGGAAGGTATGAAAGTTGAAGTTCGGCTTTCGATGTTCGTCGTTTTTTCGGTGCTCTGCGCTGAAGCCAGCTTAGCTGGTGACCGCTGATAGGCGCTTATTTTCGCTAATCTTTAAAACAAAAATATGAGTGTTTATAAGCGAGGATTAGCGGTTTCCGTCTCTGCGGGATTCAGGGCAGCACGTTGTATAAAGTGAAAGCAGCAATCCTGCCGCTTTGCTTGTACGGCTTGGGTAGGAAAGCGACAAGCGTGTCGCTTCCACGCTTTGACAGGGTTGAACGTTGAAGGGAGTAAGATTAAGAGTAAGAGCAGAAGAAGCTGTTAATCCCGTTCTCGCTGTTTGAGTTGATCGCGCACGGGGTCGATGTAGATGGAGACGTTGGCCTCGTCATGCCCGAGTTGTTCCTTGGCGCGTTTGAGTGCCTTGGCAGTGGAAAGGGTGGGGTTGTGCGGTTCGTCGTCAAAGATGTTGCGTTCCTCGATGTAGTCGTAGAGGCGGGCGTTTTTCAGCACGCGGATGAGGTCGGCTTTGGCTTCGCTGAGGATGAGGTAGCGACCCATTTCATTCATGTAGTGAATCAACTCTTCCAGCGCCATGACTCCGGAGGCGTCCATGTGGTGGGCGTTGCGCATTTTTAGGATGACAATCTTGAGGTTGGGATCTTCGCAAATGCGGCGCATTTGGTCGCGGAAAAGATCGGCGGCGCCAAAGAAGAGTTCGCCCTCAACGTGGACGATGGAAACTTCGGGGGTGTTGCGTTCTTCTGGGGTCGCCATTTCGGCGAGTTGCCCGCTGTCATTAAAGGTGTATTCGACCATTTCGGGACGGGCGGCCTTTTTGAGGAAGAGCATGATGGATATAGCGACGCCGGAATAGATGGCAGTGTCGAGGGGGAGGAGGAGACCACTCAGGAAGGTCACTCCAAAAACAATGGCGTCGGAACGGGTCGCGTGGGTGACGATGCGGATGCTCTTCGCATTGATGAGAGCTATACCGATGGTGATAACGAGCACGGCGAGCACGCATTGGGGAATATAAGCGGTATGGGGTCCGATGAGGAAGGCGCCAATCAGAACGAGGAGACCGCTGATAAGGCTGGCGATGGGGGTGCGGCCTTTGCTGGTTTCGCTCAAAGTGGAACGAGTCAAGGAACCCGAGGCGGGCATTCCTGAACAAAAGGCGCAGGCGATGTTGGACATGCCGATGGAAAACATTGCCTGATTGGCATCGAGGCGTGCGCCTGTTTTTGCGGCGAGGGATTTGCCGATGGAAAGGCCCTCGAGGACACAGAGCAGGGCAATGGCTAGGGCGGGGCTCACCAGCATGCTCAGGGATTGGCCATTGATGTTTGGCAAGCCGAGTTGCCAGGTGCTGGCGTCAATGGCGTTCAGGTGTTGGATCCCAGTTTGCGATTCGGGGCCGATGAAGAGGGCATTGAGGGCGCTGACGACCACCAGGGAAATAGCGACATTGGGCAGGACTCGAACCCGCCAGTTAAGGAGGAGGTAAACAAGGGCAGTGATGGCGCTCACTGTTATAGTCAGCCAATGAACAGAATCCACCGAAGCCGCCATGAGGCTGACCGATTCAAAAAAGGTCGCGCCTTTGGCTTCCATCTGAAGGCCGAGTGCCTTGGGGATTTGATTGGTGATAATGAGGAGGGCGGCAGCGGTGATGTAACCGGTAATGACCGAGCGGGAAATATATTGCACCAGATTAGCGACCTTGAAATAGGCACCCAGCGCGATGAAGCATCCCGTTAGCAGTATGAGGAGCGGAACGTAGAGGATTTTGTTGGCTCCGGTAATGCCCATGCTGGCAAAGGCGGAGAAGAGCATGACCGCGGTGGCGTTGGTCGGGCCGAGCGTGATGAAACGACTGCGGGAGAAAATTGGGGAGACGAGACATGCCACCGCCGAACCGTAGATTCCGTATTGAATGGGGAGTCCCGCGATGAGGGCGTAGGCCATGCCTTGAGGGAAGGCGAGCAGGGCTACATTGATGCCCGCACGAAGATCACCCGAAAAGTCGCTGCCCTGATAATTCCCCAAGGTGTGGCGCAGCGGGAAATAATGAAGGGCATTATAGCGTCGCGCTGCCTGCAGGGATTTTTTGAAAAACTCGATGATGGCGGCCACAATTGAAGCAATGACGAGAGCTCAATTAAAGCGAGTCTCGCTTTGTTATTAGAACGCTCAAATTCTTCATCGAGACCTTTGATTAGGCAATGCTTAATCTCCAGGGTAAAGGGTTACCATCACTTGTTCATGAAGGGCGGGTTTGGCGGCAATGATGCAACGTTCCTCAAAAGCATCGCCCCCCTTCCAGCCGGTCGCTTTGAAACCCGCGCCTTCGAGGCAGGGCAGGATGGCGGCGCAGTCCCAAATCTCCATGAGCGGGTCACACATAATATCAATGAAGCCCGAGCAGAGCAGGATGTAGCCCCCGGCATCGCCCCAGGAACGGTAAAGCGCGGTCTTGGGAGGCAGGTCGTCCCATCGCGCGTCGTTTTGCCACAGGGTCGGGCGGATAGGGTCGGTCGTGCAAAGGGTCGCTTCCGCGAGACTGCCGGTTTCGCGCCCACTTACCGGTTTCCCGTTTAAAGTCGTTACCGTGCCGTCACCCAAAATAAGCTGTTCGCTTACGGGCTGGTTGATTGCGCCGATCACCGGGCGTCCCTTGTGCAACAGCGCAATGAGCGTCGCAAAGAGCGGCACGCCGGAAATAAAGGACTTCGTCCCGTCCACCGGATCCAGCACCCAGACAAATTCCGCGTCCTCGCGCTCGCGTCCGTATTCCTCACCGATAATGCCGTGTTCGGGGAAGCGTTCCTTAATGATTTCGCGGATGCGTTTTTCGGCATTGCGATCCGCGAGGGTTACCGGGGTGGCATCCGACTTGCGTTCAATTTCGACCTCGGGGCCGTAGTGCGGGAGGATTTCCTTGGCGGCTTCGTGGCAGAGTTCTACCGCGAAGGCCTTGAAGGTTTCGTTTTGTTTGGTACTGAGTTCAGACATGACAATCAAATCGTATTTGAGGAACTTGTGGCTTAGTCCCTGCGGAAGCAACCGCAGAAGTTTGAAAAAACGTACTCGGGGTTCGACCTGTGGCGCAGCTTCCTCAAACTAGAAGCATGTTGGAAACTCCCATACACGTAATCGACTTCGAGGGGAGCCGCCGGAGCGGCATCGTTGAGTATGGTGTAGTCACTTTGCTTGGAGACCGCATTCTGGAAACCCGCACCCGTCTGTGCGCCCCTACGGGAACCCTGCATGCCCGCGAAATCCAACAACACGGCATCGGGGAGCACCTCCTCAGCGATGCCAAACCCTTCAGTGAGGACTGGGACTATTTCGCCGGATTGCGCGCCAGCGGGCCGCTCTGCGCGCACAATGCCGGTTATGAGGCCGCCCTTTTGACGGACGTTTGGGCTTGCCCGCGCCGCTCACCCGATTTTGCCCGCGCTGATTCGGGCGCTGAAATCGCTGACTGGGGACCCTGGCTCGACACCCTGCAAATTTACCGTCGTCTTTATCCCGACCTCGAGCGCCACAACCTCGGCGACCTCATCGGGGCGTTTCAGTTGAGCGAAACCCTCGCATCTCATGGGCTGGCGCATTGTCCGGAAAGCCGCCGCCGTTATCATTCCGCCCTCTACGATGCCCTCGCTTCGGCTTGCCTGCTCTTGCATTTATTCAAGGAACCCGCCTTAAAGGATGGTACTTTAGCTTGGCTACTCCAGCAGAGCGCACCCTCCGGAGACGCCCGCGAAGCCCTCCGCCAAACTGAATTCCCCGACGATGCCTGAAGCCAAACTCATCTTTTTTGGTTCCGATGCCATTTGCCTCCCGGTCTTGAACTACCTCCACGGACTGCGTGGCACCGGGTTGACTTTACACGCCCTGGTTTCGCAACCGGATCGCCCCAGCGGGCGGGGCAAACAATTACATGCAAACCCCGCCGCCGCATGGGCGCAGGAAAACGGGGTGAGCCTCCTGCAGCCCGAAAAACCCGACGCCGAATTGGCGGCATGGATCGCCGCGGAAGGGATTCAGGTTTCACTCGTAATGGCATACGGGCATTTTTTGCCCCGCGCGGTGCGCGAAGCCTCATCAGGCGGGATGGTCAATTTTCACGGCTCGATTTTGCCCGCCTACCGGGGCGCATCTCCCGTGGAGACCGCGCTTGCGGAGGGCGATTCCCAGACCGGAGTCAGCCTCATGGAAATCGGGTCGGAAATGGATGCCGGTGGGGTTGCCGATGTCGAACGCATCACAATCGAAAAAACGGACACCACGCCCGTGCTACGCGCGCGCCTTGGGGAAGCGGTGGTACCCCTGCTCGAGCGCAACCTGGCCGCTTTATTAAACGGCAGTCTTTCCTTTGAAGCACAGGACGCGCGCGCGGTGAGCTATTGTCGTAAGATTCACAAGCGCGACGGGGTTTTCGATTTTAATTTAAGCGCGGCACGTTTAGAGTCCCGCCTACGCGCCTTCACTCCCTGGCCCGGCGGTTCCTTTGAATATGCCAACACGACGATCAAGGTCGGTCGAGCTGAGGTGATTGCTCAGGATGCAGACGCCACACCCGGGCGGGTGGTCTCGGCAGGTGAGGACGGTTTAGTGGTTTCAACCGCCTCCAGCTTGCTCTGTCTACATGAATTACAACGCCCCGGCGGGCGTATGTTACCCGTCGGGGAATTCCTTCGCGGGTTTCCGATAAGCGAAGGCTCAGAGCTTATGGGTGGAACTGCCGAGCCCCTCGTGCGCGGGACGCTCTAGCCCGCGCAACAAGCTTGCTTCTTTTTGGGACGACGGCTTTGGAGCCATGCCCCAAGGAGGAGGAGTACCAGAGTCGCGCCTACCACTTGTTGCCAGGGCGTTAAAGCCGTGCTGTGCTGGTGGATGTTTTCCGCGAGGTTCCAGTTACCTGCGCAGGCATCAAAACCCAAACCCGCCAACCACGCCACCGCCACCAGACCCGCGAGGTAAAGGAGGGTGGCTTTACGCCCGAGCATTTGCCAGGCGGCAATCACGGTAGTGGTATTGGTTGCCGGGCCTACAATCAGGAAAATGAGCGCCGCGCCTGGGCTGAGGCCTGCCGCCAAAAGGGCGTAGGCGAGCGGAATGGAAGCGGTGGCGCAGACATAGAGCGGTAAACTCAACAATGTGGCGAGGGTGTAGGCCGCGAAGGTGGAGTCGATTTGCGTGCCCAGCCATTGCTCCGGCAGGAGCACCGTGAGCAGACCCGCAAGGAGGAGACCCAGCGCCAAGGCCGGAGCGAGATCTGCCGGAAGGGTCAAGAGGCCGTGCCGCAAGCCCGCCCGCAAACCCGGCGGGTTCGATTCCGTGGTATCACTTGCCTTGTTCTCGGTTTGCATCGAGCAACACGGCGCGGCGACGGGTTTAAAGATCGGCGCCTCTCGCGTGAAACGTTCGATCAAGGCACCGCTGAGGAGCCCGCTGATGAAGGCGACCCCAACCCGAATAATGGCAAAGGGCCCGCCCATAAGGGCATAGGTCGCGAGGATGCTATCGACTCCCGTTTGCGGAGTGGAGCTCAGGAAGGCCGCGGTGGCACCCCGGCTGGCACCGTTTTTGCGGAGGGATCCCGCAACGGGAATGACCGAGCAGGAACACAGCGGCAGGGGCACGCCCAGGAGTGCGGCTTTGATCACCCCTGCAAAACCCGGCTTGCCGAGTTGCCCTTGAATGAAGGCGGGGCGAATGCAGCAATGCAAGATGCCCGCCGCGAGAAATCCCAGAAGCAGATAGGGCGCCATGGTGGCAATTAATTGCCAGATCGTTACAAGGAAAAGCTGCACATGGGTAGCCATATTCAAAGGCTATGCCAAGTCGCCCGCCTGAGACAACACGGATTTAAAAAATGGACTTGGCGCGGCGGCGGGATGAATGAATGTTGGGGATATGCCCAGTTCTACTGTCGAAGACTACATCAAGCACATCTATACCCTTGCGGAAGCATCGGATAGCGGTGAAGCGTCGATGGGTCGTGTGGCGGAGGCCCTGGGGGTCGTTCCGGGAACCGCGACGACCATGGTGAAAGCCCTTGCTGATGCTGGGCTCGCGCACTACTCGCCTCGGGTGGGGGTGCAACTCACGCCCCAGGGTCGGGCGCTCGCCCTGCACGTCCTGCGCCGCCACCGCCTCATTGAACAATTCCTCGTGGAGGTCTTGGGTTTTGACTGGGCGGAGGTGCATGAGGAAGCGGAGTTGCTCGAGCACGTTATTTCCGACCGCCTCCTTGAACGAATCGACCAACGACTTGGGCATCCAACCGAAGATCCCCACGGGGATCCCATCCCTAATGCCGAGGGAGAATTGCGGGCCGATGCATTGGAAAGCCTCGCGGATTGTCCTTGCGCGACGCCCCATGAAATCGCGCGGGTCTCCGATCAGGAAAATGCCTTCCTGAATTACCTGACCGGGGAGGGTTTGAATCCCGGTGCGCGGGTTGAAGTGACCGCACGTTCTGCCGGTGCCGATGCCGTCACCCTCTTGGTAGGCGAATCCGGCAAGGCGCTCACCCTGGGAATGGGCGCGGCGCATAAAATCCTTGTGCGGCCCATCGACTAACCCAGCGCATGCTTTAAGTGGAGTCGTTTTATTTCACAATCCTCATTGCCGGGCTCAGTTTGCGGGCATGAGGGCGCGGCGGCGGAGCTGAAGCCAGAGTTGCCAGGCTTGGGTATTGAGTAGGGTGCGCGCGGGTTGGCACTCGTCGTTGCGGCGGGCGAGGTTTTCGTTGGCGATGGCGGCGAGGTCGTCGAGGTTATAGAGGTAGCAATTTTCGAGGTCGTCGAGGGCGGGGTCGAGGTCGCGGGGCATGGCGAGGTCGATGAGGAAGAAGGGACGGGCGGGTCGTGCGCGCTGCGCGGCTTGGAAGTCTTCGCGGTTGAGGATGTGTCCCGGGGCAGCGGTAGAACTGATGACGGTGTCGAATTCGTGGAGTGATTGGGCGAGGTTTTGAAAGGTAAGTTCACGGGCATCGAGGCTTTGTGCGAGGGCGCGGGCGTTTTCTGGGGTACGGTTGCTTACGGTGAGGTCTAGGACGCCACGGTTTTTGAGTGCCTGAGCGGTGCGTTGGCCGACTTCTCCGGAACCGATGAGGAGAACCCGGTTTTTGTGGAGTTTGCCGAAGATGCGTTTGGCGAGGTCGGCGGTGATATTGCCGATGCTGATTTGTCCTTTATCGATTCCGGTCTGGGTGCGGACGATTTTTGCGGATTGAAAACTTTTTTCGAAGAGGCGGTTGATTACAGGGCCGGCATTTTCAAATTCCTGTGCGATGGCGAGGGCCTGTTTCATTTGCCCAAGTATTTCGGTTTCGCCGAGGATTTGGGAATCGAGGCCTGCGGCGAGTGAGAAGGCGTGTTGGATGGCGTTGAGGTTTTGGAGTTGGTATGCGTGGGCGTTGAGGAGTTCGGTTTGGACGCCGAGTTTTTGGCAGAGGATTTCTCGGATGGCGTCGAGGGCGTTTTCGTTGTGTGTGTGGGCGTAGATTTCAAAACGGTTACAGGTGGCGAGGACGAGGCTTTCTGAAAGTTTGTCGCAGTGGCGGAATTCCTGAAGGAGTGCTGGGATGCGCTCAGGGCTAAGGGTGAAGCGCTCGCGGACTTCAAGGGGTGTTTCGTGATGGGAGCAACCCAGCACGAAGAGGGATTGCGGGTGGGCGTGGCTCATGGGTGCTGCTGGAGGTCGGGCTGGGTTGTGGGCGAGCCGGGTTGGCGGGCGGATTGAACGGGCCAGAGGGAGAGCAGTGCCAGGATAAAGAGGAGGATGGTAGCGTAGGCGTGACGACGGGTAACGAGTTGTTGACGGATGCGGAGGAGGAGCACGAGGAGGTAGCCGAGCCAGACGATTCCAGTCATGCTGAGTTTGAATCCCGGGACGCGGTCGGGATTTTCGAGCCAGAAGAGGGCGCCAAAGATAAGGGCGGCGGAGAGGCAAATGGTTCCGGTAAGGAGGAGCCGTGATGCGATGGTGTCGAGTTGCTGGACGGATGGGAGGAGGGCATAGATGCCCTGGTGTCGTTTGTTTTTGAGGCCATGTTGCTGGAGAAGGAACATGGCTGAAACGAGGGCGATGATGGCGAGGACGCCGTAACTGAAGATGGCGAGGGCGGCGTGGAGTTCGATCCAGGGTTCACCGCCAAATCGTCCGTCTGGGTAGGGGTAATCCCAGTCGGGTAGCATTGCGGCGGCGAGTCCGAGTGCGGCGGCAAAGGCGGCGGTGAAGAACCCGAGCAGGCGAAGGCGACATGCGGGACCTACGATGAAGTAGAGGAGTGCGGCAGACCAGGCGATGAATTGACTGACCTCATAAGGGTTGCCGAGGGGGCACCCGCCGACGACCGTGCCACGAAGGTTGAGGGCGAGGGTTTGAATGAGGAAGGCGAGGCCGACTAGGGGAAGCACGCCGATGCGGGGGTAGGGTTTGGGTCGCAGGATGCCGTACAAGCCGAGGGCGGCGGCAAGGCCGTAAAGGGTGGTGGCGGTGAGGAATACGCCGCGGTCGCTGAGGTCGAGGTTTTCGAACATGGCGCGGGATTAGCGTTTCATGGGAGCGACGTATGCGGGCGGGGTGGCGTGGTTGGTTTGGTAACCATTCTCCTGCCAATGGCGCACGCGGTCGGCGAGGAATTCAATAAAGGCGGGGTGGGTATTGAGGCAGGGGATTTGTTCGTAGGATTCGCCGCCGGCTTCGATGAAGGTTTCGCGTCCTTCGACGGCGATTTCCTCGAGGGTTTCGAGGCAGTCGGCGGTAAAGGCGGGGCAGATGACCTTGACGTTTTTATGACCGTCTTCGGCTAGTTGCTCAAGGGTCATGTCGGTGTAGGGTTGAAGCCAGGGGGTGCGGCCGAGGCGCGACTGGAAGGTGATGCGGTATTTGTCTTTTGGGAGGCCGGCCGCCTGGACGAATTTTTCCACGGTCATAGCGCATTGATGGCGGTAACAGGTGGCGTGCGCGGGGTGGCAGGTGTTGCAGCAGTCGGGGGTGGTGAGGCAGTGCTGGTGGGAGGGATCGCCTTTGATGAGGTGGCGTTGGGGGATGC